>JACCRA010000498.1 GCA_013813825.1 Pyrinomonadaceae bacterium
GTACAGGCACGAACAGCTTCTTCTCGGACGAGTCGGGCGTGATTCGCTTCAAGGCCGGCGACACGGCTGCCCCCGGCGATCCGCCGATTCAGTAATCAACTGTCCTCCACCGACTCACCGGTTCAACCAGCGCGGGGACGGAAGCCACCCTTCCTCCCCGCACTTTCTTTAGCACCCACCCTCAACCTTTGCACGGAGCGCGTCACGCCATGCGACAGACCACAGGCCAGCAAGGCTTCTCTCTCATCGAACTGCTGATCGCTGTCGCGATCATCGGCATCATCACCTCCATCGCCGTCCCCAATCTGCTCGCCGCGCGCAAATCGTCGAACGAAGCGTCGGCCGTCTCTTCAATCCGCACCATCACCACCGGACAGACCATTTACCACCAGACAGTCGGCCAGAACAGAGAATACGCCACCAGCCTGAACACCCTCTACACCAACAGGCAGATCGTTGACGCCGTCCTCGCCAGCGGCGTCAAGTCCGGCTACACCCTCTCCGTGACAGTCCCCGCCTCGCTCGACTCCTACACCAGCAATGCTAACCCTGTCACGTTCGGCACCAGCGGCAACCGCCACTTTTTCGCCGATACCTCCGGCGTCATTCGCTACAACCTGACGGCCCCGGCGACTCTCGGCGATCCTCCGGTGCAATAACTCTCTCGACCCATTCAAATCCTGCCTCTTTAAACCGAGCGGGGAGGCAGCCACGCGCTGTCTCCCCGCTCGGTTTTGTACGGCTCAAAACTCTATGTCAAATTCCGCCGCGACTGCCCGACAGGAGGAATGTTGTTCGGCGGTTCCACTGCTATTTCAAGACATCGCCCGTGGTAGAATCGAAACATGAGCGCCACACTGGACAGAATCATTGAGGAAGTTCGACAGCTTCCGCCCGACGAACAGCGGCAGTTAGTCGAGCGTCTGACTGCTATCGTCCCGGCTCCGCCGAATGAAGATGAGCGCGAAGACGAGTTCGAGCGCGAGTTGATGGCCGAGGGCATCCTTGGCGAAGTCAAACCGCTTCCCGACGATGATCCGGAGTTTTACGCTTACCGGCCCGTCACCGTCACAGGTCAGCCTGTCTCGGAAACCATTATCGAGGAGCGACGCTGAATTGCCGGCTTACTTCCTCGACGCCAGCGCTCTTGTCAAACGCTACGTCACGGAGACGGGTACACCGTGGATGATAGGGTTGCTCGATCCGGCGGCGCGTAACCGTCTGTACGTGGCGCGCATCACCGGCGCTGAGGTCACGGCGGCGCTAACGCGCAAAGAACGCGGCGGACATCTTTCCGCCGGTGCCGCGGCCTCCGCTATCGCCGCGTTTCAGCACGACTACGCGAACCGCCTGCGCCCTGTCGAGATCACGGCGGCTTTAATCGTTGAGGCAATGGCGGCAGCCCGCACACATGGCTTGCGTGGTTACGACGCGGTGCAACTCGCCGCCGCACTCTCTGCTAATCGTCGCCGCGTCGCGCGTCAACTCGCACCGCTACTCTTCGTCACCGCCGATATAAGTTTATTGACAGCGGGCATCACGGAAGGACTGATGACAGATAATCCGAACTCTCATTGAGCGCACGGCGATTTAGCGGGTCATGTTACGCAGTTACCGAGCGTTGCATAAGCAGCTTCACTTTTGATTGCTAAAAGCCGCGATTTTATTGGGCAATCTGCGCGAAGAGGTTAAGTGAATTATGCAACGCTCAGTAATTGTCGAGTTGCTCTTTATTATCCTCCGACGACCGGGGTTGACAAATGATTAGCGATACGAAATCCATTCAGATTAATGAACAGAAACATTCCGCGACGACGCACGCTGCCATCGCCAGACGGTCGGCTGCGCTGCCGCGAATTCTGACCATCGCACGCAACGCTTTCCGCGAGGCGGTGCGCGACCGCGTCCTCTATAACCTCGTCTTCTTCGTGCTGTTGCTGACGGCGGCGGCCATCTTCCTCGGCGATCTATCGGGCGGAGAGGAAGCGAAGATCATCGTTGACATGGGACTCAGCGCGATGCTGTTGTTCGGCGTCTTCATCGCGATCTTCGTCGGTGTCGGACTGGTGTATAAAGAGATCGAGCGGCGCACCGTCTATGCCATCTTCGCGAAGCCGGTCGGTCGCGGCGAGTTTTTAATTGGCAAATATTTCGGCCTCTGTCTAACGCTGGCCGTCAACGTCTTGGTGATGGGCGTCGGCGTCACGCTCGCGTTGCTCTACGTGCGGGGCGGCTACGATCCGTTGGTATTGAGTATCTGGCCGGCGATGGTGCTCATCTTCATCGAACTGACGCTCCTCATCGCGGTGGCGCTACTCTTCTCTTCCTTCTCCACGCCCGCGCTCTCGGCACTGCTCACGTTCGCCGTTTTCATCATCGGCCACTTTAGCGCCGATATGAAGATGCTCGCCGCCCCGACCAACTCCGCTTCGGCCAAAATTTTCTTTGGCGCGCTTTATTACCTGCTGCCCAACCTTTCGCACTACGCCAAGATCACCGACGCCGGGCACGGACTGGTCCCTTCGGCTTCGTCGTTTTTAGCGGCGCTCGCCTACGCCGTCGTCTATGTCGTCGCCCTGCTCGCCGCGTCAACCTTGATCTTCAACCGGCGAAATTTCAAGTAAGGAGACGGTAAGTGAATTCTGACGGATCGGGCGGATTTGTAGGGGCTGTGGATTGTCCCAGCCCAGATCGGCGCTTCGCCGATCTCATCAACATTGAATGGCTGTTGCGTCAATTACCGCGCTAACGCGCAGTAGGGCTGGGACAAGCCACAGCCCCTACAGCTTTGAAGACAGTTTTTCAAATGAATAAACGCGAACTATCGCTCGTCTTCATCGTCATTGTCAGCCTCGGCGCGGCGGTCGCGTTGGCGCGTTGGATGGAAGCGCGGCCGTCGCAGTTTGACGAAGCGCGGCAGCGCGAAGTCGAAAAGCTGTACCTGACGCCGGCGGCGGCGCGGCGCATGAGTCTCGGCTTCAACGGCCTCGTCGCCGATTGGTATTGGGTGCGTTCGTTGCAATACGTTGGGAGAAGATTGTTGGCTTATCGCGGCCCGCTCCAACTCGACGATCTCAGCCCGGCGGGGTTGGAATTGCTCGCGCCCTTGCTCGATACCGCGACGACGATTGATCCGCAATTTCTCGCGCCTTACCATTTTGGCGCGGTCGTCCTGCCCGCTGTAGATCAGGAGGCCGCGATTCGTCTGCTCACAAAGGGCATCGCGGCAAATCCCGCAGGGTGGCGGCTCTATTCCGACCTCGGCTTCATCTACTGGCAGCAAGGACGCTACGCGGAAGCCGCCCCGGTCTACCGCGCTGGCTCGCAAATCGCGGGCGCGCCGGGATGGGTGGCGCTACTCGCCGGGTTGATGTCGGCGCAGGGCGGCAGTCGCGAGACGGCGCGCGAAATTTACCGGCGGCTGCATGAATCCACCACCGATCCGCAGATGAAAGAACTCGCCGTCAAGCGACTGTTGCAACTCGAATCGTGGGACCAACGCGATGTGCTGCGTCGCGTCCTGCGCGATTATCAAACCAATACCGGCGGGCGCTGCCCCGCCGCGTGGCGCGATGTGGCGATGCAACTGCGCCGCGTCCGCGCCCCGCTCGGTCCAAACGGCGCGCCGCTCGATCCCACCGGCGCGCCTTACCAACTCGTGCCCGCGGCTTGCGACGTGGAGCTTGACGAGAAATCCGAGATCATCAGGTAGCTAAAAATTTAGAGGACGACACTCCGATGACAGCAGTGATTGAGATTGAAAATCTGACCAAAGATTACGAAGTCGGCTTCTGGCGTCAACGGCGTGTGCGCGCGCTCGATGGCCTTTCGCTGCAAGTTGAGCAAGGCGAGATTTTCGGCTTCCTCGGCGGCAACGGCGCGGGCAAATCGACGACGATGAAACTACTGATGCGCCTCATCTACCCGACCACCGGCGGCGCTCGCATCCTTAACCGCGACATCAACGAAATTGGGATGCACGCCCGCATCGGCTACCTGCCTGAACACCCGTACTTTTACGACTATCTGACGGCGCGCGAGTTTCTCGTCTATTGCGCCGAGTTGTTCGGCTACGCGCGCGACGAATGCCAGCGGCGGGCGGGCGAGATGCTCGCGCGGGTGCGGCTCGAAGAGAAGAGTTGGGACCAGCAGTTGCGGAAATTCTCGAAGGGGATGCTCCAGCGCGTCGGGCTGGCGCAGGCGCTCGTCAATGACCCCGAAGTTGTCTTTCTCGACGAACCGATGAGCGGCCTTGACCCGGTCGGCCGCCGTGAAGTGCGCGACCTCATTGATTCCCTGCGCGATTGTGGAACCACCGTCTTTCTATGCTCCCATATTCTCTCCGATATCGAAGTTCTCTGTGATCGCGTCGCCATCCTCCAACACGGTCGCCTCGCACACCTCGGCCGCCTCGCGGACCTGCGCCAAAATACCGGCAACCGCCAGATGGAGATCATCGTCGCCCTCGCCGACACGCGCCAGATGGAAACGGCGTTGCGTCGAATTCCCGACTCACAGCTCACGCCGACGCCCGGCGGCGCGCGCATTCAAGTCCCGGCCGAGCAGGATGTCGATGCGGCGCTCGCGGCCGTGCGCGCTTGCGGGGCGAAACTAATTTCGGTGCAGCCGGTGGGGAACGCTTTGGAAGAACTGTTCGTCAGCGAGCGGAGAGAGGAAAACGCCGCTTCCGAGATCGCAACTCGGATAGAGGCGAAGGATCAGTAGCCCACGGCGTCAGCCGTGGGTCAGCTTTCAATAAACGGCATGAGCCCCCCGGCAGGGGCGAAAGAGATAAGGTGGTCGCATCATCTTTCGCCCTGCCGGGGCTTGAATTATGTCTGACGTTTGATCCCACGGCTGATGCCGTAAGCTCTGCCGTACCCGCCGGGGCTGATGGCTAAGATATTTGCGCCGCGCCCACTTCCGAACTTTACGTTCACTCTTACTTAAACCTGACGCCCGTCAACTCCATCTTGATGTTAGCGCGCACGTCGGTTTTCCTGAAGCCGTCCATGTTGATCGTCGGTTGAAAGATTTTATTGTTTTCCAGTTCGGCCTGTTGATTGGGAATTGGGATAACGATCTTTTCCCGCACCGGCTGGCCTTGCAGATCAACGACGGTGGCGCGCAGTTCCAGCCCGTTGATCGTGCGACCGGTGAAGTTGCGGACGGTCGGCTGCATCGTCATCACGACATCGCCAAGCGGGCGGTCGGCTTCGGTCGCGTCGTTGTCAGCGTCGAAATCGACGACAATACTTTGCCGCACCTGCTCGAACTCCGGCGCGCCGGGGCGCAGTGCGTTTTCCAATCGCGGCGGCCCGCCCGCCGGCGCCGAGCGCGTCATCCAGTAAACCAGTCCGGCCAGCGGCACGAGCGACGCCAGCGCCACGATCAAAAAAATCTTCCGCCGCGCGGCGTCGCCCTCGTCCATGTTCTGCTTCGCATAAGACATAAGAAAACTGACGAGTGCTGAGTAAAGACTTATCTTTCACTCAGTACTTAGCCCTCAACACTGATCACTGCTTTTAGCACTACCGGACGCGAGCGCGCAAGGATTTCTGCGGGGTGACGGCAGTAGCAACGGGCGCTAACGTATCCTGAATCAGCGAGCCGGTGCCGGTGCGCGGGCGAGCGGCAAGAGGCCACTTGATGAGGAAGCGGCTCCCGGCGTTCGGGCGGCTCTCGACCTTGATCTCACCTTCGAGCAGTTCGACGATCTTGCGCGTGATCGCGAGGCCAAGGCCGACGCCGCTATACGAGCGCGTCAAACGATCATCAACTTGACGGAATTCGTCGAAGATGAAGCCGAGCGCGTCCTCCGAAATGCCAATGCCGGTGTCTGTTACTTCAAGGGACCAGTGTTCAGCGTCGAGCGGCATGGCAGTAATCCTGATTTCGCCGGCCGGGGTGAACTTGACGGCGTTGCTGATCAGATTTGTTAGCACCTGCTCCAGCTTATGCCGGTCGCTGCGGACGCGCTGCAACCCCGGTGCAATCTCGGAGACGAGGCGAATGTGCTTCTCGGTCGCTTCGTTTGAATAATCGCTAATCGCTTCGGCGACGACGGCCGCCACGTCCACGTCTTCGAGGTGCAGCGCGGAGCGGCCCGCTTCGAGCCGCGAATAGTCGAGCAGATCGTTGACGAGTTCGAGCAGCGAGCGCGCATTGCGCCCCATCCGCGTGATGGCCTCGTCTTGCAACGGCGCGAGCGGGTGCTGCTGATCGCGCGCTAGCAATTGGCACAAGCCGATGATGACGTTTAAGGGCGTTCGCAATTCGTGGCTGACGTTGGCGACAAAGGCGGACTTAAGCCGGTCGTGCTCGCGCAGGCGGCTGTAGGCGTCCATCAGTTCACGGTACTGCGAGACTTCGATGGTGATGTCGCGGAAAACGGCGACGACGCCTTCGCGCCGCCCGTCGTCGTCGACAAGCGGCGTAGCGCTGACGGCGATGACGCCTTCTTCCCGGTCGCTGCCGCGGACGATCTGCACGTGCTCGCCGGAGACATGCTCGCCGCGTTCGAGCGCGCGCCCGAGCGGCGTCTCGGCAGCCGGTAACAGTTCGCCTTTCAGATCACGCAACGCCATGTCCGCGATGAGCGCCTCGACGCCGTCGCGGAACTCGCCCGGCTGGCGTCCGATGATCCGCGCCGCCGCCGGGTTGACGCGGTAACGCCCACGCGCGTCCACGATGATCACGCCCTCTTCCATCTGATTGATGATGCTCTCCAACTCGGCTGCGCGCGCCTTCTCAGCGGCGAAGGCGGCCGTCGCTAGCTTCTCGGCGCGGACGCGCTTTGAGACTTCCGAGAGGATCAGAATCAGATCACCGCGCTTCTCGCCGCCCCCACTGGTGGTCGGCCACAGAATTACGTCCCAATAATTGGTCCCTTCGTCTCGCTCGCGCGGCGACATTTCCAGTGGCAGGCCGTAATTGACAAAGGCGCGGCGCGTGCGGCGCACCTCTTCGACGACATCGCTTAAGGTCGCCAACCCGGCCGCCGCTTCAAACAACCCACGCCCGGCCAATGTTTTTTCGTCGCGCCCGATTGCGCGCGCGAACGCCGCATTGACTTTGCAGACGCGCAGTTCGGCGTCCAGCACGATAACGCCGAGTGGGAGGCTATGAAGCACATCCTCGATGAAAGCGCCTTGCTCGTGCAACTCTTTGAACTTATTTTCGAGCCGCTCCGCCATCACATTGAAGCCGGTTGCAAGCGCGCCGACTTCGTCCGTCGTTTCGACTGCCGCGCGCTCCTGCAACTGCCCCTCGCCGAGTGTTAACGCGGTCGCGGCCAGCCGGCTGAGCGGCTTCGTCAAACGCTTCACCGCCCAGACCGAAAGCAGGCTCGATGCCAGCAGCGTCAGGGCCCACGTGGCCGTCAGGATCAGAATTGAGCGACCGGCCGGCGTGTTTTCCGGGAGCGGCTCGCCAATTACGATGGTCCAACCGCTTTCGGCCGTCTGTTGCACGCCGGTAATGCGCCGCACGCCGTCGCTCCAAAGCTGCTCGGCGACCTGTCGTGAAAGACTGTGGAACTCCGGCGTAAGCATCGCAACAGTAGTCGTTGCTGCGGCAGTTGGGTTCAGAACGACTCGCCCCTGCGAGTCATAAACAGCGACGGCTACGCCGTCGAGCGGCGCGGCGCGCTGGCTTAGCCATTGATAGAGATTCGCGGCGGCGGAGGGTTCGAGCGGCGCTTCCAACGTGACAACGGGATGACGTGATTCTAGCCACGATTCCAGTGCGGCAGTGGCGGCGCTCGTCTTGATTCGCGCGATGGTTTGCGTCTGCTCTTTGAGATTGACTTCGTAATCACGGAGTTGAAAGAGGCCGAGGACGAGCAGCGGCAGCGACACGAGAGCCAGCATGACTAGCAGCTTGGTGCGAAGATCGAGTTTGACCGCTTTTACTGCTTCCGGCTTCATTGCTGCCTGAATCGCTCCGGGAAATCCGTGAGGCGGCGGAGCGGCGGCGGCCAACGGCTCGTCCGCGTCCGCACCGGCGGGCGCAGGCTGGCGGCATAAATAACCAGCGTCTGAGCAATCAGTTCGTCAATAAACTTGTCTGTCCGCCCCAGGGCATCGCGCAACTCCCAGAAATCGCCGTCAGCCACGCCCATGCCCTCACGCCACAAAAATTTAATAATGACATCACGGAGCGTCATCAACTCGCGTGCCACTTCGTCGATTAGACATCCTTGACGGAAACGCACTTGTGCGTGTGGGGACAGGCGACGCACGATAAGACTAATCTCATCCGCCTGCGCCGCCGCGTCGAGGGCACCGGCTAATTCCGTGAGTATGTCCGGCAAGGGATCGATCAGTTCCCGGTAAGAGAGCAGCGTCGGCAAGTCGGTTCGCCGATCAGCATAGATTTCGTCCACCCACGCGTAAATCAGTGCCTCTCGATGCTGCCGTATAAGTGAGTTGAAAGTCCCAGGCATGATGAGGAGAGATCAGTGGTTCAATATAAACAGTTATTAGACTGATCTTATGACTTATGATTTCTATTTTTTCAGTAGTCGTTGCAGCAGGCCGTCCAGTTGGTCGAAATCGATGGGCTTGGTGACGTATTCGTTGCAGCCGGCGGCGAGGGCATCGGCGTGAAAATCCGTGGTGTCGTGGGCTGAGACGGCGATGATCGGGATTCGTCCGAGTCCTTCCAGAGCACGAATTTGGCGCGTCGCCGAGAGGCCATCAAGCAGTGGCAGGCTTAAATCCATCAGGATTAGGTCCGGGCGCTCACGCTCCGCCGACGCGACCGCCTCCTCGCCGTTTACGGCTTCCAATACGCGATAGCCGCTCATCTCCAGCAGTCTTCGCATCATGAAGCGGTTGTCTTCAAAATCTTCCACCACCATGACGGTCGGATGGTCGCCGTTTTCAGTCCCCATGAAAGCGTGCTCCTTCGCAAGCAAATTGAATTATCAGGTTTTATTCACCATCACAACCCGCTGCTGATGTCTCGCTGGCTAACAACTTTTTTTTTTGCTAAGATGACGCATCGAAACGCGACACAAATAAGCAATTTGTTCGGGTTCAAATCGTACAGGCGGCGAATGAATGTTAGACTGATTGCTGCCAACGAAAGGCCCTCCGCAAACAGTTGCGCGAACGCAAATGAGGCCATTAAGCAGCGAAAATCAGGAATCTAACACCCTTGCGGAATTAGGAAGGGCGTCCGTTCAGATAGTTCATGACCTCAAGAACCAGCTTAACGGTCTCAAACTCTATGCCACTTTCCTCCGCAAGCGTTTCGAGACGCAGGAACGGCCCGCCGACGAGCGGGAGACTATCGCTAAACTCATCGCCGGCCTTGAGCGCGCCGCCGCCGACATGACGATTCTCGTTCGCTACGGACGCCCACTCGAAACGCGGACGCAGCCCAAAGTCGATCTCGCACAGTTGCTCGCACCAGCGGCGGCAGCGGAAAATCAGACGTTCACGCCACCCGAAAGCAAGGCGATGACGGGCGATTTCGACGCGGAAAAATTGGCCGAAGCCTTCAAACACATCAGCGCCGGGGCCGCCCGCGCGCGCGCATCAGACACGGCAGAGCAACTCGTCAGCCTGCGGCGGCAGGCGGAGACGGATGGTGAAACGATCGTCATCGAATGGCACGGCGTCAAGCACGTTGCTGAAGGGAACTTATTCAACTCATTCGCCGGCAGCGACGCCCTACGGCTGGCGCTTGCCGCCAACATCGTCCGCGCCCACGGCGGCGCGGTTGCCCACGACGCCGACACGCTGCGCGTGCGGCTACCACTCCAAAGGGATGAGGGATGAGGGATGAACAGAGGGCACACATTTTCATCCTTCATTTGATGAGGAGATCGGATAAAGGTGGATCGTAAAGAGATACGCATTCTGGTGGTCGATGACGAGCCGATGATGGCCGACTCGCTGAAGCAGAATTTGGCCGAGGACGGCTTCACGGTGGATACCGCCTCGACGGGCGCGGAGGCCATTGAATTATTTGATCGCGGCGCGCACCAAATCGGCATCTGCGATCTGCAACTGCCGGACATGGACGGCATGGACGTGCTGCGCCACATGAAAGACTCGCAGCCGGCGACGGAAACTATCGTCATGACCGGCTACGGCTCCGTCGCCCGCGCCATCGAAGCGACGAAGGCCGGCGCTTTCTGGTTTCTCGAAAAGCCTTTCGATTACGAAGTCTTGCAGCCGTTGATCGCGAAGGCGCTCGAACGCCGAGACCTGATGGCTGAAACCGAGACGATGCGCCGCCAACTCTCGACGCGCACCGAATACTTCAACATCATCGGCGCGTCGAAGCAGATGCAGATGATTTACGAGACCATCGAGTCGGTCGCCAAGTCCGACGCCAACGTGCTGATCGTGGGCGAGTCCGGCACCGGCAAAGAGTTGATCGCTAACGCCATTCATTACAACTCGCTACGCGCCAAGAAGGCGTTCATCAAAGTGAACTGCGCCGCGCTGCCGAAAGAGTTGATCGAGTCGGAATTGTTCGGCCACACGAAGGGCGCGTTCACCGGCGCGCACGCCGACAAGGACGGATTGATTCAACACGCCGCCGGCGGCTCGCTGCTGCTCGACGAGATCGCCGAGATGCCGGTCGAATTGCAGCCCAAACTGTTGCGCGTGCTCCAAGAACGCAGCTATCGCAAGATCGGATCGGAACGGACTTACGCCGTCGATTTCCGGCTCATCACTTCGACCAATCGCCCGCCGGCCGACGCCATCCGCGACGGAATGCTACGCGACGATCTCTTCTATCGCATCTCGACCATCACTATTCACGTCCCGCCCCTGCGCGAGCGCACCGAGGACATTCAACTGCTCGCCGAGCACTTCTTCAAGCTGTACGCGCGCAAGTATCAGCGCCCGATCAACGGCATCTCGCAGGCGGCCTACCAGCGACTTTTCGCGCACCAGTGGCCGGGCAATGTTCGCGAGTTGCAGAACGTGTTGGAGCGCGCCGTGCTGCTCGCCAAGACGAACAAGATCGAGCCGGTCGATCTGCCATTCGAGAACGGCTCGATGCCGGAGAAATCAGCGACGGGCGGCGGCTGGGACGTGCCGGCCAACATGACGCTCGAAGACATCGAAAAGCTCGTCATCGAAAAGACTTTGCAGCGCACCGGCGGCAACAAGCAGGCGGCAGCCAACCTGCTGGGCATCTACCGCCCGCGCCTCTACAGCAAAATCAGAAAATACAAGATCGATGTCGGCTCGTTGGCAACAACCTGAGCGCGGCAGCGCTGCACGATGAATGAAAAACATCCTGCTTTAATTTAGAAAATCAGGGACGCAATGTGGAATCCACTTTGCGTCCCTGATTCTCTTTGCACCTTTGTGCGAAACTCTTCCGCGCCTCAATCTCTCAAGTCTCCGCATCAAGACCGGCGACGCGGACTCTCATGCGGGTTGCTCCACGAGCGAATATGCAAGTCAGCGTCGGGGTGGCTTTGGTTTGTCTACCATACGCGAACGCGGCCCCTTACCGGGGGCATGTCTCCACCGCCGTCCCGCGTTGATGGCGCACACCAACATTGAGCGATAAAGCCAGATGACTGTCCATGATTGTCCGTCACAGACATATGCACTTGACAAATCCCCGTAAAGGCTTGATCAGGTGGTGTGCGGAACATGAGCACAAAACTTCCCGAAGTTTTACCCTTCAATGCATTGAGGCTGGAGGGCGATGTCCCGATAAACTCACAACCACTAGGATTGACACTCGTAATAGCGACATCCGCCATCGGAATAGCAGATTCGATTTTGACCTCGATGTCGTTTGACCAGTAGCCTGGACTTTGTTGTTGCTGACTTTCATTCGGCTATGCATTCAGGCAGGCTGTCGCTTGGGTAAGTTCAGGACGCTTGTAGTTGATGATAGGTGACGTGTTGAGGGTCACTTGGATGCAACCCGGCCGGGAGTAAAGCCTCTTAACGGCTGCGTCGTCGCAGTGTGTAATATCGGAATGGGGCTGCGTCATTCCCATTATCGAACTGCCATCTTGTGAGCACGCTTGCTGACAATTAGCAAGATTGAAGTTGTGCCCTATCTCGTGCTTTGTAAGTTGCAAATACACTTGAGGGTTGTCATCAAATCCAATCGTAATCCGAGCGTAAACTATTCCGGTCGCCGTATCAAGAATCGACCTTGAAAAAGCGCTGCCACCCGCCTTCCTTACAAACACGAAAGCTCCCGCTTCCTGCGTAGTCGGCTCAGAAGCTCGCTCTGAATACGTCGAGTCATCGAAACTTACATCAGAACCATTATTAATTCGATGGGAGTCCCAAGCCTCAAAGGCACCCTTCATGTCGTTTCTTTGCGTAACAGTAAGAGATCAACATTTTTGAGATCAACGGACTGGTCGCGCCTCCCGCCCTCCGACCGCTCCACCGGACGGGCGAGCCAGTTTGGCGCGGACTCTCTCGCGCAGAGACATTTCAAAAAGCCGCGCCGGGCCGACTTCCGAGAATTTTAGGGCGCGCAACTGCTTCTCAATTTGCTGGCGGTAGCTGGACACCAAAGTGTCCGAGACGCCGAGGCGCGCGGCAGCTTCCAGTTGCGTAATGTGGTCAGCGCTCAAATAGCAATGCCAGAGCACGCCGAGCATTCGATCGAACTGCTTAGCCTTTCCGAGCACATTTTTTTTCAGGTTCTCTAAAAACTGATCCACTTGGCGCGCGGCCGAGTGCGCGGCCTCGCGGCGCAACAAACTCTGTTCGGGGTTCTCGCCCCCGTCGGCCGTCTCTGGCTGGCCATGTCCCTGATCTTCGCCGCCGAGCGGGATCAGATTCATATCCATTACCGGCAAGCGCGAGATCACGATATTGCGGAGCGAGCGCACATCAAGCGGCGCGTCTACGACTTCGAGCACCGCGACAATTAAAGTTTCGAGTTCGGGATTGCTGATGATCACTTGCGAGTCGCCGCCGCGTCCGACATGCCGGATATCCCGCGTCCGCACCGGGACGGCCTCTTGCACCCGCTGTTCCGCTTCGTAGAGCGGGCAAGGCGTTCGGGCGTCCGGCCAACAACGCAGGCCGTACACGCGGCTCACCGCCCGACGGTAACTGCCGCCCGCCGCTGTCTCGTCGCAGCGGCGAAAGCGTTCGCTAGTTTTGAGTAGCTTGGAAATACGGAGTGAGAGCCGGTACGACTCGGGGTGGCGCTTGCTCAACTCGCTGCTGAGGATATTGGACAACTCTATCTGCGAGATTTCAAACTCGATCTCGTCGTCGGTCATGCCGGCGTCGAGATAATGCTGGAAACGTTGTTTGCTGAAGAGGCGGGTGAAAAGTTCCTGCGTCAGATCACTGTAGGCGTCGTGCCCGACTTCGCCCTGAATGCCGGCCCCGGCTGAGAAGCGGACTAAGGGGTGATACCGCACCAGCCGGTACAACTGCGCCCAGAGAAAAGTGACGTCTGAGCTATGTAATGCCCAAACCCATTGGCGCCGGCTCCCTACCATTTGAGCAGGCGCGGCAGATGAGTTCCCCGAAGTGGCGGCGGCGAGTGATTGACGCATGTCTTCCCTTAGAGATCGATGTCCTCAACAATCAAGTTGACGGAATTATGAGAAACCAGAGCGGGAGAGACATTCATCAATTAAACTTCAAGAATTAAACTTCAAGCTTTATCGTATTCGGCCAAGCCACACATTTCGTCCAAACACGTCAGATGCATTTATGTTCCTAGTAAGTTTGATACATTTTTGTCATCAAATGTTCACAAAAATTTGGCGGTGCTAATATTTTTCCTATTTCGTGTCCGCGTCGGCTACGATGGCAACTGTTATTTTCAGATAGGGAGTTTTTTTTGTCAGTTTTGGGAATGTGTATATGATTCGATATATCTCTTAGGTTGAACACTTCTCTCCCTTCAATTTGAAATCAATAAAGTGCCGACGTTCGTCGAAGGGCGTCTTTAATACGGCTTTGTCAGAACTGGCGTTTCCGCCCGAACTGCAAGGCAACCGTGCGTCTCATTCTCCAGCAAGCACAATGCCCGTGCTTTTAAGGAGGGAGAGAGGTACACTCACAAATTCAAGCGACCACAAAAGCACAATGTGCTTGAGAATTACCGGTCAACGGCAAATTTCGGTAGCTCTCATCAGTGTCACGCGCGACGACTAGCGGTGCCGACCATCTTTTTGAGGTGTAAAACGGCACGGACGGTTCAAGCATTTGATCGAATTGACGGCTCCGCAGGAGGCTAGAAAAACAGGATGAAAAACTTCGCAGCAACGGCGCTCAAATCCATCACGATGAGTTTCGCACTCGTCGCCATCGTCACCCTCGCCCAGACCGTGGCGCGGGCGGATGAAGTTACAGTGGCCGGCTACACCAACGGCACTTTCAACGGCACCCCGGCGGCCATGCAAGGCCCCGGCCTACAGCAGACTTCGTTGCTCGGCTTGAGCTATACGAACTCGACTTTCAGCGGCACGACGGTCAACGGCTTCCGCGGCTTGGGCGGCGACCCGGCCCCGCAGGGCACGCAGGGAGTCAACAACTTGGGTACATTTGCTCTCTCGAAT
>JACCRA010000077.1 GCA_013813825.1 Pyrinomonadaceae bacterium
GGTGCGCTTAACTCAGGCGCATCCATTTCTGAATTGCCTGATAATAGACGCGAGTGGCTGACGCTCTCAAGATAATTAACGCCGGTAACAGATGAAGGCGGCGTTTGGCCGTGAAGGCTCGAAGACTTGGCGGCGATTCGGCGACGGCATGTCTCCGCCCGCTCTTTCTTGACATCACACCGGCAATCGCTTTCAATTTAAGGTGAAGGCGCAAGCGCGGCCTCAACAGAGGCGGTGACGTTCCACGCTTAAAAACTTCAAACTCATGCCGGCTCCCTCCAATCATCCCCCCCCCCCAACTGGCACGCTGCTTGTCGTCGATAGCGACGCTGAAGCGCGCGCCGCGTTGAGTCGTATCTTCGAGAACGAGGGCTTGCGTGTCTTCGCGGCGGGCGACGCGCCGGAAGCATTGCGCCTGCTTCATCGCGAGGCGTGCGATTTGATCGTGCTCGATCCGGAGATGCCGGGCATCGACGGGTTGGCGCTGTGTCGTGTGCTGCGCGCGCAATCGGCGACCAAGCGGATGCCGATCATTATCATCTCGCGGCGGGACGAGGAGGAGCAAAAGGTCGGCGCGTTCAACGCCGGGGCAGATGACTTCGTGGTTAAATCAGCGACCACGGGCGAACTGCTCTCGCGCGTCAACGCGCACCTCGACGCCGCCGCGCGAGAAAGCGATCTCGTCGGGCGCAATCGCGAGTTGAGCTTTCTGGCCGATCTCGGCCGCGGGTTGCTGCACGCGCTAGAACCGTTGCAGGTGGCGCGGCGGGTGGCGGGCGCGACTTACGAAGCGGCCAACGCCGTCGTCTGCGCGGCCTTCGTGGAGAGCGGCGCGGGCGCGGCGGGAGAGGAACGCAGCGGCGCGGCCGTCTGCGTCTTTGATCGCGAGGGCAGCGCCGAGGGCGCGGCGCTGCTGCATTTGGAACGATTGCGCGGGTGGCTGGGAACCAATCCGCTGGCGGCGGCGGTGGCGGACGACCCCGCCCAATTTTTCCTGCGCGACGCGGAGCACCACGTCGAATATGTCGCGCCGCTCAGGTTCGAGCGGCGGGCCATCGGAGCGCTCATCGCCGCTTTCGACCGCCGGGAAGATTGCCGCGAGACGGAGGCGCGTTTGATTGACGCCGCCGCCCAACAGGCCGCGCTCGCGGCGCACATCTCGGCGCTCTACGAGGCGGCGCGCTCGGCTTCGGCGAGTCTGGCCGTCGAGGTTGAGCGGCGCACCGCCGAAGCCGAAGCGCAGCGCCGCTTCACCGAGACGATCATCGATAGTCTGCCCGTCTCGCTCTACGCGGTGGATCGTGATTACCGGATCGTCGCCTGGAATCGCAACCGCGAGTTGGGCGGGCAAGGCGTCCCGCGCGGCGAGGCGCTTGGACGCAACATTTTTGACGTCCTAACCCGACAGCCGCGCGAGACGCTGGAGCGCGAATTCTCGCGCGCCTTCGAGACGGGGCACATCGAGCGCGTCGAGCAGGAGAGCGTTGCGGCCGACGGTTCGCCGCGCCACTGGCTGGTGAGCAAAATCCCGATGCAAACCGGCAGCAGCGATGGCGACAAAGTGTCGCACGTAATCGGCGTCGGCGAAGACATTACGGAGCGCGTAACAGCGAACCGCGCGGTGGCGCGAACGGAGAAGTTGGCGGCCGTGGGACGACTCGCGGCGGGCGTTGTGCATGAAATTAACAATCCGCTGGCAACGATTGCGGCCTGCGCCGAGGCGTTGGAGTCGCGTGTTGCGGAAGGCGCTTACGGAGAGTCGATAGGGGCGGTTGCGGACCTCAGTGAATATCTCGCGCTGATCCGCAGCGAGGCGTTCCGTTGCAAGTCGATCACCAACGGCCTCTTGGATTTTAGCCGCAACCGTGCGGGTGAGCGCGTGCCAATTGATGTCGGTCACGTCATCGAGGCGTCAGTGCGTCTGCTGCAACACCAGCGGCGCGGGCGGACGGTTGAATTTAGGGTTGAGTCACAATCTGGTTTGGCGCGCGTCGCGGGCGACGCGGGGCAGTTGCAGCAGGTATTGATCATTCTCGCCGAGAACGCGATTGATGCGATGCCCGAAGGCGGTACGCTTCATTTTCGCGCCGGCAGCGATGGGTCACGCGTCCTCGTCGCGGTGAGCGATACAGGCGTCGGCATCGCACCGGAAGACTTGCCGCGCATCTTCGATCCGTTCTTCACGACGAAGGAAGTCGGGCGCGGCACCGGGCTTGGTTTGGCCGTCTGTTATGGTATTGTGACCGAACACGACGGTCGCATCAGCGTGGAGTCAACCGTCGGTCGTGGGACCACTTTTACGCTCGCGCTCCCGGCACTTGAAAGCAGGGCGGAGGGATAAGGGATGAGGGATGAAAGAAGAAAAAGCAGGAGGCGGCCAGCTTTCTGCTCTTTGCTTGCTGCTTATGCTTGCTGCCTTTTGCCTTCTGTCTATTCTTCATCCCTCATCCCTTTTACTAACGGAGGCCAGAGAGAAATTTGAGTAGTATGCCGCCTGCAACCCGGATCATTATCGCCGAAGATGAAGTGAATCTCCGGTTGGTGCTGCAAAAAGAATTACAGCGGCAGGGACACGAAGTGCGCGTCGCCTCGGACGGCGAGGCCGCATTGAAGCTGTTGGAAGAGAACGCAGCCGATGTCGTGCTCTGCGACATCAACATGCCGCGCTTGGACGGAATGGAAGTGCTGCGCCGCATCCACCAGCGCCCGAACCCGCCCGAAGTGATCATGCTGACGGGGCACGCCACTGTCGAGACGGCTATCGAGGCGATGAAGCTCGGAGCCTACGACTACCTCTCGAAGCCTTACCACATCACGGAACTGGATGCATTGGTCAAACAGGCGGCCGAGAAGCGGCGGCTGCGCGTTGATAACCAACGGCTGCGGGCGCAACTGGCGCGTCGCGAGGAGACAGCGGAGATCATTCATAACTCCGCCGCGATGGTGGAAGTGCTGCGGCTCGTCGAGCGCGTTGCCCCGTCGGATGCCTCCGTCTTGATCACGGGCGAGTCGGGGACGGGGAAAGAGTTGATCGCCAACGCGGTGCATCGCTTGTCGAATCGCCGGGACGGCTCGTTCATTGATCTCAACTGCGCGGCGTTTCAAGAGTCGTTGTTAGAGTCGGAACTGTTCGGCTACGAAGCCGGCGCGTTTTCGGGCGCGAAGGGACGCAAGCTGGGGCTGTTCGAGTTGGCCGACAACGGGACGATCTTTCTCGACGAGATTACGGAGTTGCCCGCGCCGCTGCAATCGAAGCTGCTGCGCGCCATCGAGACGCAATCCTTCTACCGCGTCGGCGCGGTGCGGAAGGTGCAAATCAACGTGCGGATCGTCGCGGCCACCAACCGCGACGTGAGCCGGGTCATCGCCGACAACAGCTTCCGCGCCGATCTGTTGTACCGCATCAACGGCTTTCAGATCGATCTCCCGCCGCTACGCGAGCGCCCCACGGACATCGAGCCGCTCGCTCACCATCTTGCCAAGCGGCTCGCGGGTCAACAAGAGATCGAGATCACGCCCGAAGCCCTCGCCGCGATGACCGCTTACGCATGGCCTGGCAACGTGCGCCAACTCCGCAACTGCATCGAGCGCGCCGTGCTGCTTGCCTCCGACGGGCGCATCACGACGAAAGACTTGCCGCCTGAAGTTGTTGCCGGCCCGGCCGTCGCAGCCACGTCCTCACACTTTACCCCGGCTTTCACCGCGTCGTCGCCGCTGGGCCACGCCGCCGGAGGAAACTCGTACGACAGCGCCCTGCCAGTGCCGCCGCCGCTACGCGAGATGGAGCGCCAGCAAATCCTCGCCGCGTTGGAGCAGACAAGCTGGCACCGCGGCAAGACCGCCGAAATCCTCGGCATCTCACCTTCGACTCTCTACCGCCGCCTCCGCGACTACAATCTGGATCGCCGTTCGTAACCTTCCGGGGCATACGTTCAAGTCGCGACCTCGAATTCACGGACTTCCACACCTTTCACCGGCTCCTCCACGACGGCGAGATATTCGGAGATGGCATCTTGGATATTGGCGAGAGCTTCCTGTTCTGTTGCTCCTTGAGATCAGCACCCAGGCAAGCCGAGACATGAGACGCTGTAGCCTTCTTCTGACTTCCGCAAGACAACTTTGTAATTCATCGTTCAACCTCCGGCTCGATTATCCCTCCAACATTCGAGAGCAATCCAACGCTGCTATTCAGCCTCTTGATGAGAGCGGAGCGATCAGCAAGTCGGCTGCAACAGCAGCGTTCGGTTGCGTCGCTAGGATAAGCTTAGAAATGATGCATAAAGGTCTTCGTGGAAAGTCTTGACAGCAGCAACGTTCCTTCGCAATAAACTTTCAACGTCTGATGTCGAGCAATTGCCCAATCGTATCCACACGACTTTCGGCGGATACCCGAACACAAAACTTCGTTGATGCATATCCGAGTCTTTTGAGACGATCATTAAGTCGCCATCTTTGGCATACTCCCACACCAGCGGGTCATCAGCCGCTTTCAACCCGACATCCCGCACATGAACCGAATCAGGGAACAGGTCAGCTAAACGCCGCACCAACTTCGGAGATAAATTTTCATCAAAGAGCAGCTTCATGCGGCTGGCACAGTCATCAACTTGCGCTCACGGTCAGCGGCAAAGGCGATACATGCCTTCAGGTCTTCACGGGTGAGGTCAGGAAAGTCATCGAGGATTTCTTCCTCAGTCATCTCAGAAGCCAGATACTCCAGCACTTCGTAAACAGTAATCCGCAAGCCGCGCACGCACGGCTTACCGCCGCGCTTATTGGGTTCAATGGTAATGTAGTCTTGGTAGTTCATGGTCCGAGATTACGGTCGCACAATTCGCCAGGTCAAGCGTCGGAAAGCAACCAAACGCTCCGCATCACCCGCCGCCCGCAAACAGCATCCAACCTGACCG
>JACCRA010000546.1 GCA_013813825.1 Pyrinomonadaceae bacterium
GCTTACGCCCGCGCGCTCGAATTGGACCCACAAGCGGCCACCGCGCGGCGCGGCCTCGCGGATTTGCGCCGCGCGACGGGCCAGCCGCTTGAGGCCGCCGCCCTCTACCGCGAGCAGATAACCGCCGACGCGACGGACGCGGCGGCGCGCGCGGGGCTGATCTTGGCGCTCCTCGACGCCGGGCAAAAAGAGGAAGCGGAACGCGAGTTGGCGGCGGCGCTCAAGGAAAATCCCGATCAGTTGTTGCTTCTTTCCGGCGCGGCCTACTGGTACGCGGCGCACAGAGAGCCGGCGCGCGCCCTCGAACTGGCCGGGCAGGCCGTGCGTTTGGAACCGCGTTACACGTGGGCGCAGATCGCGCTGGCCCGCGCTCTCGTGGCCGACCGGCGACCGCTCGAAGCCGAGCGCGCTTTGCGGTTCGCGCGGCAGTACGGTCGCTTCGCGACGCTCGATTACGAACTCGCCAACGCGTTGGCCGCCGCCGGCCTCTATGAAGAGGCGGCGGAAGAGTTGTCGCATAGCTTCGCCGTGCGCGAAGGCGGCGAGATCGAGACGCGGCTGGCCGGGCGCAAACAGACGCGCGCCGCCAACTTCATCGAACTGCTGGCGCCCGAACGCCGCGCCAGCATCTTTCAGCACGCGGCCGCCGATGATGAAGAAAACGCCAATCGCTTGAAGTCCCTGCTCGCGCTCTACCAACGACTCGGCAAAATGAATGAGGGGACCACGACGCAGGAAAATTCCGCTCCCGCCGCGACGATCAGCAGCAACGGCGGCGAAGAGGAGACGATCAAGGCGGCGCGCGACTTCGCGGCGGGCGACGACGAGATGCGCGCCTTTCGCCGGCTCTATGCGGCGGGCCGACTGCTGCGTTCAGGCTTCGACAAGCGGGAAGTGCTGGCACTGACCGAAAGCGCGAAGAGCGGCGTCGAGGCGGCGATTGATACTCCCGTGGCGACCAACGCGCTGCTCGCCGACGAGTTGCGCGACGCCCGCGCCCGCGCCATCACGCAGGGCGCGACGCCCGACGTGCCGGACATCCCACGTCACGTCCGCTCGAACATCGCCCGCGGCCGGATCGAAGAGTTGATCGGCTGGACCCTGTTCAACGAAAACAAAGTGCCGGAGGCCGTCAACGCTTTGCGCCGCGCCGTCTCAGTGCTGCCGGAGAACAGCCTCTACTGGCGTCAAGCGCAGTGGCGGTTCGGCACGGCGCTGAAGGCGAACGGGCAGGATGTCGAAGCTCTCGCCGCGTACCTGAAAAGTTACGACCGGCGGCAACCCGATTCGGCGCGCCGTGCCATCCTTGAAGCCTTGTACCGGGAGGTCAACGGCTCGCTCGCCGGTCTTGACGCGAAGCTCAATCCACGGGCGGCAAGTTCCCCCACGGCCGCCGCCTCTGTTATCGCCAGCCCCGGCGACAACGGCAACAGCAACCGCAGTCCCGTCGCGTCGATCATTGCGCCGCCCGCCGCTGCTCAATCTCGCGCCGCAGTAACATCCGCCGGGTCTGGCAACGCTTCGTCGAGCGCCGCCGCGTTCATCATGACACCATCCGCCGGCGCGCCGGAAACTCCGCGCGATGGGACGGAGGCGGGCACTGAAATCAACGCGCCGCCGGTGGCCGCCATCGCCGAGCCTTCTCCGGCGGCATCCGCCGAGACTTCGTCCGCGCCCGTGCTCCCTCCATCGCCGACGCCTGAGAGCAAGCAGCCGGTCGCCTCCGAGCCGACACGATTGGCCGAGACTCTCGCCGCGCCGCCACCGTCGCCATCACCAGTCGCGGCTCCGGTTTCAACGTCTGAGTCCTCGCCGACGGTCACGCCGACGCCAGAATCAATCACCACCATTCCTGTTCCCGTGGCCGCTACGCCGGAGGAACCGCCCGCCGTCTCAACCGCGACACCCGAAATCACAAACTCGCCGCCAATCGATTCGTCCGTAACGCCGTCCGCGACGCCCGCCACCGCCGCTCCGGCGTCGTCGATTGAGCCGGCGCCGGCGCCGGGGGAATCCCCCGCGACTGGTGCCGCGCAGCCAATCGCGCCCTCGGCGGAATCCCCCGTTACCACGGCCCCGTCGCCGAAGTCGCGACGCTCCGCCACACACCGCTTGCGCCGCGTGCTCTCAGCCAACTGCGCGCTCGCCCTCGATGCCGAGTCGCTTTTTGTCAACAGTGGCGGCGCGGTTAGCCTGATCGCGCGAATCGAACGTCAAGATAGTGATGGCGGCAACGCCGGAGAGATCACCGCCACCACGCCCAACTGGTCTGACATTCTGATCCTTCGTGATTCGTCGCCCGCCGGTGACGGCGCGTTCAAATTCACCATCACTTCCGTCAATAAATCAACCGGGGCTTTCACCGTCGTCTTCAAATCGCCCTGCGG
>JACCRA010000555.1 GCA_013813825.1 Pyrinomonadaceae bacterium
TGACGCTCGATAAGCCTTTGAACTCCAAGTCGCGGATAATCTTTAGCTCTTCGACCTCGAAGATGACATCGACGCCGCCGCGCGGCCCGTCGGTCGTCAGCACGCGCGCGTTAGTTTTGCTGAAGAAACCGAGATTCAGCAGGGATTGCAGGTCGCGTGCGGCTTGAGCCGGATCGAAGGCATCACCGGGGCGTGTCTGGACGTAGTACAGCAAATCTTCATCGCGGTTACGGCGATTGCCTTGAATATCGACGGATTCGACGAGGCGCTGCTGCTGTTGGGCCGCCGGCGGGGCATCTTGCGCGCGCACTCCAGGGGAGAACAAAGTGAGAAAAAGCGCGAGATGGCCGCAGATCAGGGCGGCCAGCAAAGAGCGCCGCAAAGGCGCGTCAATTCCCATAATTACAATGTGCCTCAAAGTTAGAAGACTCTGGGAAGTAGGAGAACGAGTGTATCTGAACTGACTGCCACGCGGCGCGCGTTCAATGAAATTCGTAAAAACTTCCGACGTTCTAGTGGCCTTTGGATTCCACTCGCCCGCGCCGACGTTGCCAGCGGCTTAATTTAAGGTCAAGCAAAGGCGGGCATTATACAAGTCCAAGTCTAAAGTCCAAAGCCCAAAGTCTGGATTTTCTTGAGACTTTGGGCTTTGGACTTTAGACTTTAGGCTCGATCTTTAGTGCGTCAGCACCGCCTCTTCGACACCTACCGGGCGATGGCTTAACTCGCCTCCATCTTCATAAACTTCGATCACGGGCGAGCCGGTTAGCTCGCCCTGAATGAGGGCTTCGGAGATCGGGTCTTCGACGTATTTTTGGAGGGCGCGGCGCAGTGGACGAGCGCCATAAGAACGGTCGGCGCAGGTCTTGCGGACGATCCAAAGCTTGGCCTCGACGGTGAGGCGGACTTCGAGGCCGCGCCGACCGAGCAAGCCATTGAGTTGCGCGACTTGGAGGCCGACGATCTCAAGCAACTCGTCTTCGTGCAGTTGGTCGAAGATGATGATCTCGTCGAGCCGGTTGATGAATTCAGGGTTAAAAGTTTGGCGGACGGAAGACATCACCATCTCTTCCAGCTTCTCGCGCGAGTCGGCGGCGGTCGCCTGAAAGCCGAGTGCGCCGCGCTTCTGAATAAAGCGAGCGCCGATGTTGGAAGTCATGATGATGATCGCGTTTTTGAAATCGACTGTGTTGCCGAGCGCGTCCGTTAGGATGCCGTCCTCGAAAACTTGGAGCAGAACATTGAAGATGTCCGGGTGCGCCTTCTCGATCTCATCGAAGAGCAGGACGGAATAAGGTGCGCGCCGGATGCGCTCAGTCAACTGCCCGCCTTCTTCGTGGCCGACGTAGCCCGGCGGGCTGCCGATCAGCTTCGAAACTGAATGTTTCTCCATGAATTCGGACATGTCGAAGCGGATCATCGAACGCTCCGAGCCGAACAAAAACTCGGCGAGCGAGCGCGCCACTTCGGTTTTGCCCACGCCGGTCGGCCCGAGGAACAAGAACGAGCCGACCGGCCGCTGCGGATTTTTCAATCCCGCGCGCGAGCGGCGAATTGAACGCGCCAATGCCGAGATGGCCGGACGCTGCGCGATCACGCGGTGGCGCAACTCATCTTCGATCCGCAACAGCTTCTGCGTTTCTTCTTCCTTCAAAGACGTGATGGGGATGCCCGTCCAACGCGCGATAACTTCTTCGACATCATCTTTCGTCACGGGCGCGGAAATGATTTCGTCGTCGTCTGGAATGCGCGCGGGCGCGGCGCGGTCGAAGTAGTAAGGCGCACGCAACGGCTCGTCCGGCAGCAATGTTTGGCGGCTGTGTTCGACGGCTTCGCGGCGGGCGCGGAGTTTGACGCGCGCGCCGGCCTCGTCAATCACGTCGATGGCCTTGTCGGGCAAAAAGCGGTCGGGGATGTAGCGGCTCGATTGATAGACGGCGGCCTCAATCGCCTCGACCGAATAGCTCACTTGATGAAAAGCCTCGTAGCGTTCGCGCACCCCGTCGAGAATCCTGACGGCCTCGGCTTCCGAAGGCGGCGGCACTTTGACGGCTTGGAAGCGACGCTCCAACGAGCGATCCTTCTCAATTGACTTGCGAAATTCGGCGGGCGTCGTCGCGCCGATACACTGCACTTCGCCGCGCGACAAAGCCGGCTTCAAGATGTTGGCCGCATCGAGCGAGCCTTCGGCCGAACCGGCTCCGACGAGCGTATGCAACTCGTCGATGAAGACAACGTACTGCGGGTTCTCGATCAACTCGCGCATGATCTGCTTCAGGCGTTCTTCAAACTGACCACGGTACTTGGTGCCCGCGACGATCAGGCTGAGATCAAGGGACAGGATGCGCTTGTTCTCTAAAAATGACGGCACCTCGCCGCGCATGATGCGTTGCGCCAAGCCTTCGACAATCGCGGTCTTGCCGACGCCCGGCTCGCCGATCAAAACAGGATTGTTCTTCGTCCGGCGGCAGAGAATCTGCACGACGCGCTCGATTTCGGCCTCGCGTCCGACCAGCGGATCGAGTTTGTCGTTAGCAGCATCATCCGTCAGATCGCGCGAGAACTCGGCTAAGTGGGGGGTGTCTTTTTTCTGCGCGGCCCGGGAATCAGCTCCCGACGCGCGCGCCACCTCCTCCCGGACAGCGGCGAGACGCAGGCCGCGCTCCAAAAGTATTTCGCCAGCCATCGAACGCTCTTCGCGAAGCAGGCCGAGCAGCAGATGTTCAGTCCCGATGTGGCGGTGCTGCAAGCGGTCGGACTCTTCGTGGGCGTGGGCGAGCACGCGCTTCGTCTCCGGCGCGAGCGGCAGTTCAACGCTCGTCGAAATTTTTTCGCGTAGCGTGGCGCGGCCTTCAATCTCTTTGCGAATCGCTTCGAGCGAAGCGTGAGCACGCGCCAGAAAACGTGCAGTCAAAGTCTTGTCTTCGCGCATTAGCCCGAGCAGCAGGTGCTCCGGCTCGATGGCGGGTGCGCCGAATTGCGAAGCTTCATAGCGCGCGAAGAAGATCACGCGCCGCGCTTTCTCCGTATAGCGTTCAAACATAAAAAGCCGTTTGGGTCTCGAATAAAAGTTAGATGGACTGGTCTCGCCGCCCGCCGTTCGGAGTGTCAACGAAACCCGCCGCCATTATAACCGAAGTGCGCTCTGGATGTATTCGTAAAACGCTGCCCGCGAAGGTTCCGCGTCTGCTTCGCGTGCTTTCGCGGATCGTTCTCGTGAACTTTCAACCACCCATCAACATCAAGCGCCCAAACTTAGCGGAACGTCAGTTCGACATGATTTAGCGATTGCAGTTGCTGCTCCGGCCGCAACAGTTTACTCGTTATCTTTGGTCTTTATATCTAACTGCCGTTAGGTAAGTTTCCCTTCTTCCAACAGCAGCACGCGGTCGCAGGTGTGCGCGAGGCGCTCGTTGTGTGTGGCGATGATCACAAGTGAGTTGTGTTCGCGTGCGAGGGCGACGAGCAGCGTGCCGACGTCAGCGCCCGCGCGCGCGTCGAGGTTGCCGGTCGGTTCGTCGGCGAGGACGAGTGGCGGGCGCGTGACGAGGGCGCGAGCAACCGCGACGCGCTGTTGCTCGCCGCCGGAC
>JACCRA010000089.1 GCA_013813825.1 Pyrinomonadaceae bacterium
ATTTTGTGGAAGAGGCCGTCGGTGATCTTCATGATGTTGTCTTTCGTGAAGCACGTCACCTTCTTCCGGTTGTTGCGGCGCGCGTACTCGAAGGCGTAGCGGACGATCCGCTCCGTGCCGGGGCGCGAAATCAGTTTGAGGCATTGCGTCACCTGATCCGTCTGCCGGTACTCAATACCGCCGTACACGTCCTCCTCGTTTTCGCGCACGATCACGACATCCATCATGTGGTGCTTCGTTTTGATAAACGGGTGATAGGAGACGCTCGGGCGCACGTTGGCGTAGAGGCCGAAGGTTTTCCGCACCGTCACGTTGAGGCTCTTGTAGCCGCCGCCCTGCGGCGTGGTGATCGGGGCCTTGAGGAAAACTTTGGTGCGGCGCAGACTGTCGAACGCGCCCGGCTCGATGCCGGCGGAGTTTCCCGCGAGATAAACTTTTTCGCCGATCTCGATGGTCTCGATGTCGAGCGCCGCGCCGGCTTCCTTCAGGATGTGGAGCGTCGCCTCCATGATTTCGGGGCCGATGCCGTCGCCGTGCGCGACGGTGATGGGAACATTCTTCGGAGCCATAAACTGTAGATCCGTGCCTTTCTGGATATTCGGTATTTGAAGAGGTCTAAAATTGAGTCGCTAGCTTACTACTTTTCGCCCGCCGCCGAAAAGTTAGCGACGGGCTGAGTGTTGACCCCGGCCCCGCTACAAGTTAAAAGATTAATTCGCCGAGCAGAGGGCAGGACGCTGATTCGTGATTAGTTTGCAAGCGACTACGACAATCCGACTGAGGAGAAAATAACGATGAAGAGAATAGTTTTGACGCTGACGCTCGCCTTGTGCTGTCTCGCCGCTTCCGCCACGCCGCAGAAGATGGGTAAGGCGAAGGCGAAAGCACCCGTCGCCGAAGGCAACGCAGTTGTGACGGTAAGTAACTCGAAGTTTGAGCCGAAGGTGTTGACCGTCAAAGCCGGCACCACCGTCGCGTGGCAGAACAAGGAAGGCGCGCATACCGTCATCGCCAGCAAAAACGGATTGTTCGAGTCGGATACGCTCTCCGCCGGGCAATCTTTCAGCTACAAGTTTACGAAGGCCGGCAAGTATCCCTACTACTGTTCTTTCCACGGCGACGCGCAGGGGCACGACATGGCCGGCACGATCATTGTGGTCAAGTAAGAGATAAGCAAAATGATGAATGCGAAATGATCAGTGATGAATGAAAGACAATTTGCTTTTCATTCATCACTGATCATTTCGCATTACATCATTTCCCGATCAGTGTCCGATGGATGCGCCAGCGGCGACGCGGGCGCGGGCGGGCAGGCGGTCGTGTTTGGCGCAGGCGCGGGCGAGCGCCTGATCGACGCGCGGCTCGACGCTGCATTCAGGCTGGCGGCAGACGGCGGCTAGTTCTGAAATGACGAGATAGCGCGAGCGTTCGAGCATCCGCTGTTCGCGGAAAGAAAGCGGCTTGTTGTGATTCAGGTACGTGAGGTGCTTGAGGACGCCGGCGACTTCAAAAATGTCGCCGGTTCGCATTTTTTCGGAAAACTCTTTGAAGCGGTCTTTCCAGTCGTGGGGCGCGGCGGTGAAATCGTCGGACAGATTCTTCAGCAGCAGTTCACATTCAGCGGAGGTGATCGGCGAGCGCAGGCCGACTTCGCCGGCATTGGCGACGGGGACCAGTACCACCGAATTGGTGGCCGCGAGGCGCAACGTGTAAAAAGGTAGAGAAGTCGCGCCGATCTGTTTCTGCTCGATTTGTTCGATAGTCCCGATTCCGTGATTGGGATAGATAACTTTCTGACCGATTTTGAAGCCCACCACATACCTCCTCACAAAGCCGAAAAACTAGACGGCGTCGGCGGCGACGACGCGCAGGTTTTTGTAGGTTGACCCGCTGGTTCTCGGGCGGCGCAGGACGCGCCAAGGTTTCCGTCTAAATATGACGAAAGTGTAACAAGCAGTCTCGCGGAGCGTCAAGGAACTTATCGCAGCAACCAGATCAGGGTAGGTTTTGCTCGTCACTCGTCACTCGCCACTGCTCTCAATCAAGCTGGACAAGAAGTGAACAGAATTGACAAGATTTACAAGATGAGAGCAACAACGCGCCCCACTGCTTTAGCGGTTTATCTTGTTAATCCTGTCTCTTCCTCATCGTTCCAATGTGGCAAGTTCTGATTTAGGGAGTTCGATAGCAAAGGTCGAGCCTTCGCCCGGTGTGGAGATGACGGTGGCTTCACCGTTGTGGGCGCGGGCGAGGTGTTTGACAATGGCGAGGCCGAGGCCGGTGCCACCTAAAGCGCGCGAGCGGGCGCGGTCAACGCGATAAAAGCGCTCGAAGATGCGGTGGATGTGTTCGGGCGAGATGCCTTCGCCGGTGTCCGCCACAGTGATGCGGTCACGCCCCGCCGTCTGCTCGTGCCCGACGCGGACGTGCCCGCCCTCGCGGTTGAACTTAACCGCGTTGTCGGCCAAGTTGGTGATCATCTGTTCGAGCCGGCGCGCGTCGGCGGCGACGAAGACTTCGGCGCTGACATCGTTGTGAAGCGTGACGCGGCGCTCAGCGGCGCTCGCGGCGAGCGCTGTCAGCACGTCATCGACGAGCGAGCGCAGGCGTACCAGACCGGTCTCGACTTGCGCCGTCCCGGCCTCAATGGCCGAAAGTTCGAGGATGTCGTCGATTAAGCTGTGCATCCGCGCGGCGTTGCGCTCAATGATCGTGAGAAAGCGACGGTTGTTTGTGGGGTCATCGATGGCCCCGTCTTCGAGCGTCTCGACGAAGGCAAGGATCGCCGTCAGCGGCGTCCGCAATTCGTGCGAGACGTTCGAGAGAAACTCCTGCCGGACGCGCTCGAGGCGCTCGATCCGCGTGATGTCGAAGAAGATGCCGACCGCTCCGCGCTCTTCGCCGTTCTTGCGCGGCTGGCGGGATTGCAGGGGCGCGACGCGAAGATCGAAGGCGCGGCTCGCCGGTTCGAGCGTCTCGACTTTAACTTCGACGCGTTCGCCGCGCTCGACGGCCGCCAGAAAGGCCGAGAGGACCGCGGGGTTGCGCGTCAGATCGCTCAGGCGGCGTGCGCGTAGCGTCTTCCCCTCCGCCGCTCCAAACAAATTGTCGGACGCCGGGTTCGAAGCCAGGACGCGTAATTCTCCGTCAACCACCAACATCCCCTCGCGCATACTGTTGAGCATCGCCTCCAACAAGTCGCCGGCCGGGACGGTATCGGGCAGCAGCGCCGGGTTGTTTTTCAAGAGCGGCGATGACAATTGTGCGCCGGCCGTCTGGCCGGACGCCACCGCCGTCGCACCCTCGCCGCCGGCGTTGCGGTCGAAGGGTTGGGACAGTGCCTTGTTGGTTTTTCGCCCCGGCGGTAGGAACCGTGCCGCCAGCGCGCCCGCGAGCGCGAAGGCGAGGGCAACGAGCGCCAACGGAGGGGACCAATAGAAGAGCGTGAAGATAGAAATCAGCAGCGCCGCGCCGAGCGTGAGCGCCAGCATCAGGCGGTAGTTCATAAGAAATGGTACTAACTGCTGAGTAACAGCGAAGTATCTTTCACACAGTATTCAGCACTCAGCACTGTACTATCACTCATCACTTTGGGTCCCTGCTTTCGAGCACCCGACGAAGCGGTAGCCGACGCCGACAACTGTTTCGATGCACTCGCCGCAGTCGCCGAGTTTCTGCCGCAAGCGGCGGATGTGAACGTCGAGCGTGCGCGTGTCGCCGTAGTATTCGTAGCCCCAGACGTTATCGAGAATCTGCTGCCGGGTGGCGACTCGGCTGTTGGTCTTGGCGAGCATCTCCAACAGTGCGAACTCTTTGCGCGTGAGCTTGATGCCCGCGCCGTCGCAGGTGACGCGCATATCGGCGAAGTCAATCGAGAGATGTTCGTCGGCATAACGCGGAGAAGAGCTTTCGTCCGTGCGGCGCAGCACCGCCCGCACCCGCGCCATCAGTTCGCGCACTGAGAAGGGTTTTGTGATGTAGTCGTCCGCGCCGAGGTCGAGGCCGGCTACCCTGTCCACCTCCGAGGTGCGGGCGGTGAGCATAATGATCGGCGTGCGGCGGGTCGCCGGCTCGCGCCGCAGGCGGCGGCACAACTCCGTGCCGCTCATTCCCGGTAGCATCAGGTCGAGGATGATTAGCGACGGCGG
>JACCRA010000582.1 GCA_013813825.1 Pyrinomonadaceae bacterium
GGTGCCGCTTGATTCCGTTCGGTGCCCGCGCCGGGTTCGCCCTCAACGAGTCCGCCGTCGCCGGGGACGTTCACGCCCCGCTGTTCCAGTTCGAGCGGGTTCAAATTTTTGTCGTTATCTTGATCAATCATCTCTTGCCGCCTTTCTTGCCGTGGATGAAGTTATGATGCGCCAATGGGTGCCGTCACACTTTATTGCGACCGTTCGTCATTCTGTGTTCATGCTTTTTTCATTCTGCACTTCACTCTCCGACTTTTGCGTGCCCGGCGTTGTCAGCGGGGTGGCCTGCGGCTCGTCTTCAAGTTTCATCGCCGGACTTTCTTCGTCCTGCTGATTGGTGTTGTTTTGTTCCATGCTCATCTCTGATCTCCTTCTTGCCGTTTCGGGCGTTCGTGTTATTTAGACTGCTCGTCTTTCCGCTTGTGGCGTGGGGACCACTGTAGCGCAAGACGAGGCTCATAGTTAAACGGTATGAGCGAGCGCGTTGCCTTTAGACGTTGAAGCGGAAATGTACCACGTCGCCTTCCTGCATCACGTACTCTTTGCCTTCGAGCCGGAGCAAGCCCAACTCGCGCGCCGCCGCGTAAGAGCCAGCGCGGGTCAGGTCCGGGTAGCCGACAACTTCAGCGCGGATAAAGCCCCGCTCGATGTCCGAGTGGATGGTGCCGGCGGCTAGCGGGGCGCGCGTGCCCCGCGGGATCGTCCATGCGCGCACCTCCTTTTCGCCGGCCGTGAGGAACGACATCAGTCCCAACAGCCGGTACGCGCTCTTGATCAACTCATCGACACCGCTGCTCGTGACGCCGAGCGATTGCAAATAACCGAGCCGCTCGTCAATCGGCAGTTCGACTAGTTCGGCCTCAATCTGCGCGCAGATGACGACGCATTCCGCCGCCTCGCCCGCCGCGATCTCGCGCACGGCGGCGACATGGGGATTGGCGTCGGGGTCGGCAAGCGTGGCTTCATCGACGTTGGCCGCGTAGATCGTCGGCTTGGTCGTCAGCAAAAACAGTTGGCGGGCGACGTGGCGTTCGTCGTCGCTAAGCGGGACGACGCGCGCCGGTTGGCCTTCGGCGAGGGCGGGCAACAGTTTTTCGATCACCTCCATCTCGGCGCGGGCGGTCTTGTCGCCGGTCTTCAGATTCTTCTGCACACGCTCGCGCCGCTTTTCGATGGAGGCGAGATCGGCGAGCGCCAACTCGATCTGGATCGTCTCGATGTCGCGGCGCGGGTTGACCGAACCTTCGACGTGAATTACCTGCTCGTCCTCGAAGCAGCGCACCACTTGAATTACCGCGTCCGTCTCGCGGATGTTGGCGAGGAACTGATTGCCCAAGCCTTCGCCCTGCGACGCGCCGCGCACCAACCCCGCGATGTCCAAAAATTCTACCGACGCCGGAACGATCACGCTGGTCTTGACCAGTCGGGCGAGCGGCTCCAACCGCTCGTCTGGCACAGGCACGACGCCGACGTTCGGCTCAATGGTGGCAAACGGATAGTTGGCGGCAAGCGCCGTGGATTGCGCGGTCAGCGCGTTAAAAAGCGTGGACTTGCCGACGTTCGGCAGCCCGATAATACCGGCCCGAAGCATAACGATTCCTCTCTCTGATGATCCGACGGTTGAAAAGTAAGCAGCACTATTACACCGCCGCTCGTGCACTGTCCAGCCGTCTCAGCGGCGCAGTTCGAGCCGCCCTGAAGCCCGCGCCGGGCGATGGCGGAGGTGGCCCGGACTCGTGCCAAGTCGGTGACGCGGGGAGGGGCGCGACGATTGTTGACACGCGGTGGTGCGGAGTCTAACTTAGAGGGCGCTCGGTGGGTCAGAAGTTCTCTCCGCCTCAGCGCAGTCATCCAGTCCCGAAGTCGTTTTACTAAACCGAAGGAAATCATTAGAGCCATGAAATACATTCGTCCCTCGATGTTGGGCCGCCGATCAACGCTGCTCGTCTTGTCAGCGCTCGTCTCTCTGATGCTCCCCGCCGCGCGAGCGCAGCAACCGGGTGGGGTGCGCGGGATCTCGGTGGAGGTGAGGATACCGACCGAAGCAGGCGAGGTCAGGCTGTATGACGAGAGCCACGCGCTGTTGATCGGCGCGAGCGCTTACACGAACGGCTGGCCCAGTCTGCCGGGCGTGAAGCTCGACATCTCGGCGGTCGGCGAGGCGCTGCAAAAGCATGGCTTTAAAGTCGAGGTGGTGATGAACCCGACGAGCCAGAATTTCAATCAACTCGTCAGGAGCTTTATCGCGCGGCACGGGCAGTCGCCGGGCAACCGGCTGCTGGTCTACTTCGCCGGCCACGGGCACACGCTGACGACCGTCGACGGCCGCGAACTGGGCTACATCGTGCCGGTGGACGCGCCCTCGCCGGTGAAGGATGTAGGCGGCTTCAAACAGACGGCGGTCAGTATGGACGAGATTGAGGTTTACGCCCGCCAGATCGAGTCGAAGCACGCCTTGTTCATGTTCGACAGTTGCTTCTCCGGCTCGCTGTTCGAGAGCAGCCGCGGCGTGCCGCCGGCCATCGCGAGCCGCACCGCGAAGCCGGTCCGGCAGTTCATCACGGCCGGCACGTCGGATCAGACCGTGCCGGATCGCAGCGTCTTCCGCGAGCAGTTCATCGAAGCCCTCGGCGGCGAAGCGGATGCGAACGGCGACGGTTACGTGACCGGCAGCGAACTCGGTTCGTTCCTCGAAGACCGCGTGACGAATTACTCAAACCGGGCGCAGACGCCGCGCTGGGGCAAAATTAGAAACCCGGCGCTGGACAAAGGCGACTTCGTTTTTCTCGCCGGCCGGGTCGCCGCCGCGCCAAAGAACACGTCGGCCGCCACGGGCAATACCGGCACCGCATTGCCACCCTCGCTGATGCAGAAAATCGACCCCGCGGCCATCGAGTTGAGCTATTGGGAGACGATTAAAAACAGCAGCAACCCGGAAGACTTTCAGGATTACATGCGCCAATATCCGAACGGGATGTTCACGCCCCTCGCGCGACGCCGTGGCTTACCAGCGGCGACGGCGACGCTTCCAAATAACGCCGCTGCCAACAACACGAATCCGGACGTAGCGCGCCTGCGTGCGCCAGAGCAATTCGGGGCGAGGAACGACGTCTGGCATTTCGAGCAGGGGCAGGCGCTACTCGGTCAAGGCAATTTCGCGGAAGCGGAGAAGGCTTTTCGCATCGCCGTCTCGCAGGCCCCCCACGGATCGTTTTACCAGCAAGGCTTAGGCGACGCCCTCGGCAAGCAGGGTAAATTCGTGGAAGCGGAGAAGCATCACCGTGAAGCCGTCCGGCTCAACCAGAAAAACCGCTATCACTTAGTCAGCCTCGGGGCCGCGCTCGAAGCGCAGAAGAAGTGGGCCGACGCCGCGCGCGTCTACGAGGAAGGTACGAAACTGTTCCCCAATACCGGATTCGATTTTTTGTTGGAGAAGGCGAAGCAGCGATAACCGACGGTCAATCAGGTGCTGATGATTGCGACGCCCGGACGTTGACCCGCTAAAAAACCGCAGACAAACGAAGACGCCACGGATGGAGAGTAAACCTCAAATCCTCGGCGTCTTCGTTTGTCTGCGCTTCCTGTGCCATGGCTCACGCGGGCGCATTGGCCGCGCTTTGTTAGTCGATCTCAGGACGACGGGCTGCTGCCGTCGATGTAGGGGCGCAACTCGCCGACGCTGTTATCAATGTTGCGGAGACTGCGCAGCACCACGTCGAGGGCTGCTTCGGGAAAACCTGATTCTAATGTGAAGGTGTAGCCGGAAAAGGCGTCGTTCGAGTTGTCCACGCCCCAGTAGAGGAAGTTCCGGTCGGTCAGACTCAAGAACTTATGCATCAGGCTGACGCCGTCTTTGACCTTCTCGATGTTGATGTAGTCGCCCCTGAAATGCGGGTAGACGCGAAAAGTGATCGTGTCGTTGGTGCTCACGCCGACGACGATCTCCAAGCTCTCGGAGTTCTTCAGCCCTTCCTTCATCACCCCAACGAAATTAAACGGCTGCTTCTCCGTCTGCCGGAACGCGACGTTAATTTTAGGCCCGGTCGTGTCTAGCACCTTCCGGAGTTTCTCGCGGGTGGCGACGCGCGCCGCCTCCGCCGCAGGCGAAGGCGCTGGTTGTTGCGCGGTTACGTTAAGGGCGGCCAGAAAAAAGAGCAGCGCGGATAGTGCGGCGTGACGGTTCATAGGAATACCTCAAAGAATTGATTCTCGCGGGCGACTCGACGGCGAGACGCAATTTATGTAAGCGAAATCCGGTGAGAAGTCAAAACAAAAAATGTGGAGGCTGTTACTTCAAGATGCGAATCATCTCCGAGATGCGAGCGAGGTGATGGTCGTCGTGCTCGGCGATGAAGTAGGCGAAGTCGATAACGCGCATCGGCAATTGCAGCCGTGGGTGCAGCGCGGTGCGTTGGATGAAAGCCTCGTCCAATTCGTCGAGTTGCGCGACGAAGGCCGTCCGCTCCGCGCGGAACGCCGCGAGGATGTCGGCGATGGCGGCGGCGTTGTGGTTCGCGCCGTGCGTCTTTCGGTTCTCGCGGTCGGCGGCGGTCAGGACGGTAGCTCCCGCCGTAAATTCCCGGATGCGTGTCTGGTCCAACTCCGACAAGTCGAGCAGGTGGCCGGCGTGCTCTTGCATCGACCACTGCCCGGCGTCGCGGCGCGTGAGCACATCGGGCGGCACGCCGCGCAACAAATCTTCGAGCCGGGCGGGCGTCCCGCGCAATCGCTCGACAATGTTCGGAAACATCCACACGGGTAGCGAGAAAGAGAACTCGCGCCGGAACCAATCTTGTCGTTGAATCATTTTCGTAACTGCCTCCTCAATTACGTCGTCAAAACATTATGCCGTCGTACTTGTAGGGGCTGTGGCTTGTCCCAGCCCCATCGCGCGAAAGCGCGATAATCGACGCTGCATTTATTCAATCTTGATGAGATCGGCGAAGCGCCGATCTGGGCTGGGACAAGTCCTCTGCCCCTACTTTGTTTAACGCGGGCGCGTTGAATCTGCGCTCTAACTCTTGGCGACGGAAGGCGAAAATCTCGTCGATCCGGCGGCGGACGAGCACGGCGTTAGTCACGCGGCCGAAGAGGCCGAACTTAAGGCCGTAATTGACGATGTCGCGTACTTCCACGCCCGCCGGAGTTTCGCGGAAGTGGTGTTGATGGTGCCAGAAGCGGTAAGGCCCGAAGCGTTGCTCGTCAACGAACATTTCCGGCTCGCGGACGTGCGTGATTTCTGAGATCCAATTGACCGGGAAGCCGAGGAAAGGCCGGATGCGGTACGAGAGGACAAGGCCGGCAT
>JACCRA010000097.1 GCA_013813825.1 Pyrinomonadaceae bacterium
TAGTTACAGTCGATTTGCCGCCCTTCGCGTCGGTCAGCACGACGCTGCTGCCACTCATCGCGGCGGTCAGCGTTTCGCCCTGCACGGTCTTGAAGGTGGCCTTGCCGTTGCCGGCCTTGATGGCGTCCATGATCGCGGTGGCGCTCTGCTTGCCGGGCACGACGTGATAGGTCAGGATTTTCGTCAGCGTCGCTTTGCTGGCGGGCTTGACCAGATTATCAACTGTGCCGGCGGGCAGTTTGTCGAAAGCCGCGTTGGTCGGCGCGAAGACGGTGAACGGTCCCGTCCCTTTGAGCGTCTCGACGAGGCCGGCCGCTTTGACGGCGGTCACGAGCGTCGTGTGGTCTTTCGAGTTGACAGCGTTATCGACGATATCTTTCGACCGCAGCATCGGAGCGCCGCCGACCATCGGATTGTCGTCGCCGGCCGCAGCCGGGCTAGCTGTCGCCATCGGCGTGGCCGACGCGGTCACCGTGGCAGTGTTGGTGTTGCGAGTGTTCGTGTTGGTGGTAGTGCTCTCCGGCGTCGTGCAGGCAGTTGACGTGGCGACGGCCAACGAGGCGGCGGTGAGCAGGGTGGCAAACTTGTGTCTCATTTTTTGTTCCTTACGTAAGTTGTTTGGGAAATCACTGGCTATACGGCATCCGTCCAAATCCCGGATTCCGGCAGTGATGCGAGCGAGGCGGTTGGCACGAAATAACGCTTGATTGTAACGTGAACGCAACGGCATCTTACCTGCCCTTTAATAATTTGTCATGGCCGCTTATTCCGGCACCTCGTCTACCAGCACGAAGTTCAGTAACCACAGTTGAGAGTGTTAGCGCGCAGTTAATCATTGACGACATCTCGGGTTGAAATCTCAAATCTCTTAAATCACTGCTACGGCTTTGACGGAGCAGCGGCCTGATCTTTTCTCCGGACGCTCTGGTTGAGCGATTCGCAACTCATAAGTTATATTTGTTGACGCATGGAAGGGGTTAGCCTACTTGGCAAGGCAGTAATCTTGACGTGCAGTAGATGACAGCAACTAATGTGCGCTGATGCGGACTACACAACGCAAAGGAGATGTCGCCACCGCACAAGCCATAGCGACTTTCACTGAGTTGGGTTATGACGTATCAATACCACTAACTGAGTCCGCACGTTACGACTTGATCGTGGATGATGGAATCGGCCTTCACCGGGTTCAAGTTAAATATTCCAGCAGGAACAAAGTGGATGTCAGAAGCATCCACTCTAACTCAAAGGGTTACGTTGTTAAGAAGGCGCGCGAAAACGACTACGATTGGCTCTATGTCTTACAGGTTACCAATGACGGTAGAAAAGAATTTCTTTTTCGTCACTGCTTCGCAGGTAGAAACGGTGTCACACTCGGTGCCGAAAGTTTGTTGAGAGAGTTGAGTCAAATCAGCGCCGGCCTTGACGTAACAGACGAAATAGCCTGTGTTGATTGAGGTAACGGAGGGCTGGCAGAATGGCTATCGCACCAGTCTTGAAAACTGGCGTCCGCAAGGACTTGGGGGTTCGAATCCCTCGCCCTCCGCCAAAATTTGATAGTCAGCGTTGGGTGTCAGAACAGATGTTAAGCTGGAGAACTGCTTTGTAGCTTCGAGTCCTGTCCCCTCTGCCAGCCACGCAAAATTTTCGACGAGCCGCCCCCTCAAGTTCGCGGATGGGCGGCTCGGTTTTTTTAGGAACAGCGCCCCCGCGAGACTTTGAAGATGCAAATTTTTCTCTCGTTAATGCGGCTCTTGACGATGCTTGTTGACGGCGACCGCGCGGGCGCGGCCGTTGATTGGTCCCTTCATCTTGCGTGGTGGCAGTGGCGTTTCTCGGAAGAGTGGATGCGGCGCGTGTGGAGTTACGTCAACCACAAGTTTGAGCTCGGCAACTTTTACATCTCGCTGACCAGTTTGCTGATGGCTGCTGGCGTGCTGCTGGCGGCGCTGCTGTTGTCGCGCACGTTGCGCTCGTTTCTCGAACGGCGATTAAGCGGCGGACGCCGCCAGCGGATCGATCCCGGCTTGCAATACACGCTGCTGCGTCTGACGCATTACGTCATCGTGGCCGTCGGGTTGCTGCTCGCCGCGCGCCTCGGCTTCAACGCCGATCTCACATCGCTCGCCGTGCTCT
>JACCRA010000101.1 GCA_013813825.1 Pyrinomonadaceae bacterium
GAACCGTCCCGGTCACTTCCACCGAATCCGAGGCCAGCTTCAGCACACGCGAATGCGGATTGCGCCCGACGATGCGGAAGCGCGCTCCGGGCACGGCCTCAAGCACCGCCGGCCACACTTCGCGGCAGAAGTAATCCACGCCGTCGATGTTCGCCTCCCAATCCATCGAGCCGAGGAAGAGCACTAACGGCGGCGATGACGGCGACTCGCCCGCGCGCGGTTGGGCCGCGTTTTGATATTGCTGGACATCGACGCCGGTCGGCGTCACGCTGATGCGCGCCGGATCGGTCATCCCGGACATCAATTCCCGGTCGTGCTCGGAGACGGCGATGACGTGGTGAAAGCGGTTGACCGCCCGGCTCTCGTAGCGAAGCATTTTGGCCGCTTCCAGTTTGAAGACGAGACGCTTGATCGGATTCGTTTCGTAATCGGCCTGCCGCCGCCAGAGCGCGGACTCGACGTTGTGCTGGAACAGCACCGAGGGAGTATGAAGCGTGCGCGGGAAGTTGAGCGAGGCCGACAGGAAGTCGCACACGGCCACGTCGTAGCGCCTCTCTTCAAGCCATTTGGTGAGCACGCGCCGGACGGCCGGCGCGGTAAATTTTGTAACAGCGTAAGGCGCGCGCGAGGGCAAGCGGCGCGCGTAGTCCAAGCCCTGTTCGAGCGCGTGCGCATCCGGCGCTCCAGTATGGATTGTGACGGCCCCCGGCAAGTGACGCTTGATCTCCTGCTCGTAAGCCTCGTCGCGCGCCCCGCCGTAGTAAGACAGCAGCGTGGTCTCCTGCCGCGCAGCAAGTTGCCGCAGCAGATTATAGGAACGAATCTTGCCGCCCGTATTGACCGGCAGCAGCTTCCCCGCTTTGACCCACAGAATTCGCATAGGGTTGTTATTGCATCAAGCCGACCAGCGCCGCCCCGGTCTTTAGCACCACTGACTTCGGCGAACTATCTTAGCGCCAGCTCAGCCTCGCTCGCGGCGGGGTGAAGATGGGGACTCGCCTCGCCATCCATAAACTGCCGCAGCCAGATTTCAAAGTTGACGAGCGACCACAGACGCTCGGTGTGGTTCGCGCCCTGTTGGTGTTCCGCGACGAGGCGACGCACGTATGCCTCGTCGAATAATCCACGGTTGCGGGCACGCGCGCTCAGCACGTATTCGTCAACGATCCCGTGGAATTTTCCGCGAAACCACGCCCCGACGGGCACCGGGAAACCCATCTTGCGGCGCGATAAAATTTCTTCTGGCAAGACGCCCTTCATGCTCTGGCGCAGAATGTGTTTGGTCGTCAGCCCGCGCAGTTTCATGCGTTCGGGGAGACGCGCGGTGTATTCCACCAACTTGTGATCGAGAAACGGCACGCGGCTTTCAATCGACGCCGCCATGCTCATCTGATCCTGTTTCATCAACAACTCGTGCAGGTAAGTTTTAATGTCCGCGTAGAGCAGTCGGTTGAGCAGCGTCCCGGCGTCCGTCGCTTCGAGACAGCGGCGCACGCCAGCATACGGATCGAGCGCGCCGATGCGCTCGCGCGTCTCCGGCGTGAGCAACTCCCGCTGCCGATCGCGTCCGAAGACCGAGAAGTTGTCGAAGTAAATAGTTTCGATGTCAGGAGTCAGGCACAGAAAAGTTCGCTTGAGCTTCTGCCCGACTTTCGAGCCGGGAGGCCGGCTTTCAATGCCTCGTCTGACGGCGCGGCGCAGACCGTCGCCCGTCCAACGCTGATAGCGTTCGCCGAGCGCGAGATTGAACACGGTCTTGCGATAACGCCCGTAACCGGCCAACAACTCGTCGCTGCCCTCGCCAGTCAGCACCACCTTGACGTGCTGCGCCGCGAGCCGCGACACGAAATAGAGCGCAACGCTCGAAGGGTGCGCGAGCGGCTCATCCTCGTGCCAGACGAGTTGCGGCAGCGCGGCGAAAAATTCCTCCGGGCTGACGACTACTTCGTGATGATCGGTCTTGAAGCGACGCGCGACGATCCGGGCATACTCCAACTCGTTGGCTTCGCGCTCGGCAAATGCGACCGAGAAAGTTTTGACCGGCTCGCTGATCATCCCACTCATCACGGCGGCGATGGCCGATGAATCGATGCCGCCCGAAAGAAACATGCCGAGCGGCACGTCGGCCATCAGCCGCAGGCGAACCGAAGTGCGAAACAACTCAGACCACTCTTGGACGTACTGCTCGTCGCTTTTGCGTGAAGAGCCATGCTCCCCCTCCGGCGCGAAGGCGACATCCCAGTAACGCTCGATCTTGATCGCGCCGTCGCGCCACAAAAGCGTGTGGCCGGGCAGCAACCGCTTAACGCCGCGAAACAGTGTCTCTTCGCCCGACGTGGCGTGATTAGCTAAGTAGTCGGGCAGCGCCGGAAGATTCAGTTCGGGCGCAATGGCCCCGGCCGCGAGCAGGGCTTTGATCTCGGACGCGAAAAAAAGTGAGCCGTCGGCGTCGTGAACGTAGTAGAGCGGCTTGACGCCGAGCCGGTCGCGCGCGATGAACAACTCGGACTGGCGTTGGTCCCAGATGGCGAACGCGAACATGCCGCGCAGACGCTCGACGGCGCGCGCGCCTTCCTCTTCGTAGAGGTGCAGGATCGTCTCCGTGTCGCAGTGCGTGCGATAGACGTGCCCGCGCGCCTCCAATCCAGCGCGGTAGTCGGCGTGGTTATAGATCTCGCCGTTGTAAACGATGTGAAGGCTATCGTCCTCATTCGTCATCGGCTGATGGCCCGCCGCCAAGTCAATGA
>JACCRA010000609.1 GCA_013813825.1 Pyrinomonadaceae bacterium
GCCTTCTTGAGCTAGACCATTTCGAGCCGCGCTCGGCGGGCTGCGGCGATGAATTTGAAAATCTGGTTTATTGCTGCACGACTTGCAATCGTCTGAAAGGTGATTTTCGTTCAACGTCCACAACCGGAAAAAGATTACTTCATCCGCGGCGCGACGACTTAAGCGCACATTTGCGCCTCGAACCTGACGGGCTTTATCACAGCTTTAACCGAAACAGGCAGTTTTCATCTTGCGCGTTTGCAGCTAAATCGTCCGCCGCTTGTCGCTTTGCGTCGGGCGCGGGCGCAAAACGCCGTGTTGCGAGATGAGTTGCAGCAAGCCCGATCTACGCAGAAATCATCGAGCGAACGTCTCATGGCACTGGACAATGAAATCGAACGAATACTCGAAGAACTTGCCGGATTTTGGGACGAATAAATGAATGCGATAAAGTTGACCCAACTTCTGCATCAGGAAAAGCAGGAATTATTTTTACTCTTCCCTTCTCCATGTCCTTACTCTCACTTTCTCATCTTCTGAAAACGCTTCAGCACCATGCCGCGCTTGAGCGGCGAGAGGCGGTTGATGAAGAGGATGCCGTCGTTGTGGTCGGTTTCGTGTTGAAAGCAGCGGGCGGCGAGTCCTTCCGTTGCTCGCTCGAACCATTAGCCGTGTACGTCCTGCGCCCGTAGCGTCGCGCGCAACGCGCGATTCAGGGGCGAGTGGACTTTGCCGATGGAGAGGCAGCCTTCGTCGGCTGTCTGCTCGCCTTCCTGCTCGACGATTTGCGGGTTGGCGGCGACGAGTTTGACGCCTTCGCAGTCCATCACGAAGAGGCGGAGCGCGAGGCCGATCTGTTGCGCGGCGAGTCCCACGCCGCCGTCGTCGTACATCGTCTCGAACATGTCTGCGACCAGAGCTTTGAGTTGATCGTCGAACGCCGTCACCGGCTCGCCCGCTTCTGCGAGAACCTTCGCCGGATACTCCACAATCTGCCGAATTGCCACCGGTTTACCTCTGCCGCGGCTGCCGTGTAAGATGCCGCCGTCTTATTCTAAAGAATTCCACCGGACATGAAACAATACCACGACCTCTTGCAGTCGATTTTGACTCACGGCACACGCCACGAAGACCGCACGGGCGTCGGCACGATCTCGCACTTTGGCTATCAAACGCGCTTCGATTTGCGCGAAGGCTTTCCCATCGTGACAACGAAGCGCGTGCCGTTCCGCTGGGTAGCGGAAGAATTATTTTGGATTCTCTCTGGCAGCACGAACGAGAAAGACCTGCGCGCGCGCGGCGTGGACATCTGGGCTGAATGGGCCGATCTCGATCACACCCGCCGCTTCGGGCGCGAGGAGGGCGATCTGGGTCCCATCTACGGCTCTCTCTGGCGATCATTCGGCGGCGATTATCCTGAGCGCAACGGCGTCGATCAGATCGCGCGCTTAGTTGAGTTGCTCCAACGCGATCCCAACTCGCGCCGCCTGCTGGTGTCGGCATGGGACCCACGTGTTTGTGATGCGGTCAGTCTTCCGCCTTGTCATACCCTTTTTCAATTCAAGGTCGAGCGCGGGCGCGTCCTGCACTGCCAGCTATACCAACGCTCGGCGGACGCTTTTCTCGGCGTGCCATTCAACATCAGTTCTTATGCCCTCTTGACGCACCTGCTGGCGCACGTCTGCGAGTTGGAGGTCGGCGAGTTCGTCTATACGCTCGGCGACTATCACATCTACTTGAATCATCTCGCACAGGTCGAAGAGTTACTCGCGCGCAAGCCGTTGCCCTTGCCGCGCTTGGAGATTCACGACGACAGGCAGTTGCGCGGCCTCGATGGTCTGCTGAAGATGAGTTACGAAAATCTGCGTCTCGTGGGATACCAATCGCACGGGAAGATCGCCGCGCCGGTCGCGGTGTAGCGGCGGCGGGCGCTGGCGGGGAGCACGAAACGAGCATGGCGGTTATCATCGGCATCGTCGCGGTTGATCAAAACGGGGCTATCGGGAAGGGGGGCGCGATTCCGTGGCGCTATCCGTCCGACCTCAAGTTTTTCAAGGCGCGGACGAGCGGCCACGCCTGCGTTATGGGACGCCGCACGTGGCTTTCTCTCCAGAAGCGGCCGTTGCCCGACCGTCTCAATATCGTCCTCAGCCGGACAGCTGACTTTGCAGCGTCGCCGGGTGGCGTCGTGCTGCGCGACAAGGAAGCGATTTTATCGCTGCGCCCTTATCTCGCGTGCGACTTGTTCGTGATCGGCGGCGAACAGGTTTATCGTAGTTTCCTGCCGGAGATCGAGCGTTGGATCGTCACCGAGATTCCGCTGGCGGTTGAGGACGCGGACACGTTCATGCCGAAGAATTTTCTGGACGGTTTCAGCGAGATGGAAACGCGCGCCGTCGAAGACGGCTTGCGAATTGTCACTTACCAGAAAATCGCCTGAACCATTCCTCCCGCCGCAATCGGCACGGCCCCATCATCTGGACGCCTGAGATTGTGATACAAGAAAAAGATCATCCACGAAACGACACGAAACGACACGAAACGACACGAAGCCGGACACACGAAACTTGTGGTCTTTGTTTCATGTCGTTTCGTGTATGTGCGTGGACAATGTTTTGCCATCGGTCTTTGTCTGCTGGGTTTCGATTTAGCCAGTCGGCTTGAAAATAGCTTCCACTTTCGGCGTTTTAGCACCACTCAGCGCGTCCGCCGATGCCACTGCACGCTTTGGGTAAAGCGGCGTTCGATTTCGTCGTTCCCATCCGTCTTTTAGCAGGAAGAAGGCCAATTTTCAGTCATTTAACCTCAGTTTGATGGCATCACGTTTGCAACTAGCGGCGACGTGATGTCCAACACTCTAATTCTTCCTCTAGTGCAATCAAATAAACGCTCGGCGGCAACGCAGGAGCCGAAGCCGATGAGCGATCACGCGTTGACGCAGCGAGCGGCGGGGGGCGACATGGCGGCCTTTGAGCAACTCTACGAGCGCCACAACCGCCGCGTCTATTCGCTCTGTCTGCGGATGACCCAGAACGTCGCCGAAGCCGAGGACTTGGCTCAAGAAGTTTTCATCCAACTCTTTCGCAAGGTCGGCAGCTTTCGCGGCGAGTCGGCCTTTACCACGTGGCTGCATCGCCTGACGGTCAATCAAGTGCTGATGCACTTTCGCAAGCGCGG
>JACCRA010000616.1 GCA_013813825.1 Pyrinomonadaceae bacterium
TCAGCATGGAGCGAGCCTCGACGAGCGCGGAGATTCGCGCCGGAAGTCCGGCGGGAGCCGAGTCGGAAGACACGACGCATTTCACAGTGGTTGACGCGGCGGGCAACGTCGTGTCGAACACTTACACTCTCAACGACAGCTATGGTTCGAGCGTCGTCGCAAAGGGCACTGGCATTCTCTTAAACAACGAGATGGACGACTTTGCCGCCAAGCCGGGGACGCCGAATTTATACGGCCTGATTCAAGGGGAGCGCAACGCGGTCGCGCCGAAGAAGCGACCTCTCTCGGCGATGACGCCGACGTTCGTGATGCGGAAAGACGGTACGCTCTGGTTCGCCATCGGCTCGCCGGGCGGCCCGACGATCATCAATACAGTCCTGCAAACCGTCGTCAATGTCGTCGATCACGACATGAACATTCAGCAAGCGATTGACGCGCCGCGTGTCCACCACCAATGGCTGCCGGACGAAATTGTTTACGAGCCTTACGGACTTTCCGCCGACACGCAACGGGCGCTCCACGCGCGCGGGCACAAACTCGTGGACAAGCCACGCTACATGGGCGACGCGCAGGGCATTATGATCGAAGAGCAGACGGGCGTGCGTCTCGGAGCCAGCGACCCGCGCAACGACGGAGCGTCGGTCGGATACTGAAAAAGCGGGCTGGTAGCAAATGCGGCGAGCGACAAGTAACGGGTGATGATTTGAAACTGAAAGACGAGGTATCCAATCTTATGAAAATCAGAAAATATCAACGCGGGATCGTGTCAACCGTTCTCCTTTTTTCGTTGGCCGGATCGTTGGTCCCGATTTCGGCGCGTGCCGAGTCCCGACCGAACGAGCCGACCCCGGCAATTCGCACGGCCCCGCCCGCACCGGTTTTTGACGACACGGAGCGGGTGGCCGAATTGGCGGCGCGGCGGCAGCGGCTGGCCGAGCAGATCGGGCCGAAAGGCGTGCTGGTACTTTTCAGCGCCGAGCCGCGCGTTTATACCAACGACGTGGATTACGAGTTCCGTCAGGAGAATAATTTTTATTACCTGACGCACCTCAAGCAGAAAGGCGCGACCCTTGTGCTCCTGCCAGGCCACGCGCAGACGCGCGAGATTCTGTTCTTGCCGCGGCGCGATCCGGCGGCCGAGACTTGGACCGGCTACATGTATGGCCCCGAACAGGCGCGCAAACTTTCCGGTGTGGCCGAAATCTGGGAGGCCAAAGAGTTCGAGCCGTTCATGCGCGCTCTCCGCACCCGCCGTGCGTATCGCCCCGAAAGTAAAGGCGTGTTGCTCACAGGCGCGGAGCAGACAGCGGCGAACGGGACAGCCCGGCCAATGACGCCGCCCGTGCCGAAGTCGGAGCTTTCGACCGCCGCCGCGCAGTCCGCCATCCCGGCGCGACCCGTGACCGGGCAGAGCCAGCCGAATCTGACGACAACGAACGCCGCCACCGGCACGAACGTCTCAGCCTCGGCGACGACTCAAGCCACTTCATCCGCCATAATAACCAACGTCCCGGCGGCGGCAAGTAACCTGACCGGCTTCGAGACTCTCTTCGCCGCGATGACGCAGGGCGACGCCACACTCTACCTGCTGATTCCCGGCGGCGAAGGCGAGAGCCGCGAGTATAAGCAGGAACAAAAATACGCCGCGCAGTGGGCGCAGTCGGCGACCGGATTAAACGTCCGCAACGCCTTCCCGATGTTCACCGAGTTGCGTTTGCGGAAGTCGCCGATGGAGTTGAAGAATCTACAGCACGCTATTGACGTGACGGTGGAAGCTCTGGGGCGCGCCATGGGCTACGCGAACCGCGCGCAATGGGAGTATGAAGTCGAGGCGGAAGTCGAATATACCTTTAAGCGGCGCAACGCGGACTACTGGGGTTATCCGTCCATCGTTGGCTGCGGGCCGAACGCCACGACGCTTCACTATGAGACTTCACAGGGCAACATCAAGTCCGGCGATCTGCTGCTGATGGACGTGGGCGCGGAGTACAACCACTACACCGCCGACGTGACGCGCTCGTTCCCCGTCAGCGGCAAGTTCACGCCCGCGCAGGCCGAGATTTACAACGCTGTGCTGGCCGCGCAAGAGGCCGGCATGAAGGCGACCCGTCCCGGCGCTTCGATCCCGGAAGTCCACGGCGCGGCGCTCGAAGTGATCAAGGACGGATTGCTGCGCCTTGGCTTGATCACGGACAAAAATTCGGATCAGTACCGGATGTGGTTCATGCACGGCACTTCGCACTGGCTGGGAATGAACGTCCACGACGTGGGCGGACGCGCCACCAAGTTCGAGCCGGGCATGGTCTTTACCAACGAGCCGGGCATCTACATCCGCCTCGATGCGCTCGACTATCTGCCTGACACGCCGGAGTCGCAAAAGTTCAAAGCGGCTGTGATGCCGGCCTTCGAGAAGTACAAAGGCATCGGCGTCCGCATCGAAGACGACATTCTGGTGACGGCCGATGGCTACCGGAACATGTCTGAGGCGCTGCCGCGAACGATCCCCGACATCGAAAACTTCATCGCCCGCGCCCAGAAAGAGATGCGCGCGAATGTTGAACTGCCTTCGCTTTTGCCGAAACTGGCGGCGCGTCACGGGTTCGTCTCGGTGGCGACCGGCCGAACGCTGGCGATGAGAGAAGTGAAGCATCGGCATTAAACGAAAAGGCAAAAGCATTGTTTTGGAATAGCCCCGGAGGTGCGAAAGATATTTTTCAAAAACATTTTTCGCACCTCCGGGGCTTTATAACTGTCCAAACGGTCGATCCCGAAGCTTACGCTGTAAGC
>JACCRA010000625.1 GCA_013813825.1 Pyrinomonadaceae bacterium
TTTGGTGTTCATGGTAAACATCCCAGCCGAGCGCGATCCAAAACTTATCAATAAAGTCCTTCCGCACGCTGTCTTCTTTATAGTCAGGCGCGAGATAAACTTTTTCATGTTTTTGAAAGTCGGCAACAAGTTTGCGGACGCGCTCGAAAGCAGTATCAAAGTTTTGCTCTCTCATGTGAGGACTATCTTACGAAATTTACACAAGTTAACAAGAGTGACAGATAAATAATACTAAAATTGCCCTCTTCATAAAGAAATATGTGCAAGCGCGAGCGCAAACAAAAAGGGCGTCACAGTGGACGCCCGCCGAAGCGATGAATTAGGGCGATATATTCATTAAGCATCACTGAATATTACCCGCTGTGCTGTCACTGTTGCTGTCAGAAACCTTATGACGAATAAAGGTTTTGCAGAATTAAATGCTGATCTCGGCTGAATGTGGCTGAGTTTGTTTGAGTATGCTCTGGTTAGGCTTTTCAAACTCTGCTCTTATGCTGTGTATGTCTGAGTGTGGTCTGGTTCGGCTGAGTTGGCACACATTTGGCACTCCAACGCCTGACCCCGCCCGCGCCGAGTTTTCTCAGCACGTGATAGTACGAATGTTCGAGTCGGCGGCAAGCCTTTCGTTCGTCGCTTTGTTTCAAGACCTTACTGTGGCAGACCGACGCGGCGCATCAGATATTGAAAGCGTGGGTCTGGGCGGATGGGGTTATAGATGGTCGCGTTCCAAGCCGCCTAGCGATTGACGCACTCCAATTGCTTTTCATTTTAGCGTCTGAAGGTAATTAAGCCATGTGTTCTGCATCATCTGACCTTCATCCGAAGAATGAGTAAAACGCAAACCGAAGCCCATTGTGGGGAGGTAGTAAGCTACTTCGCCCCACATATGAATACTCGCCCCTTTCGGCAACTTAATGACGAGTTTCATCGGCTCATCGCCCGGCTCTTCAACTTGGGCTTGCACGAAACATCCCTCAACGCTGCCGTTAACGATGATTCCAATATGGGCACCTGATGCCGTTTCCCATTGCGCATGTAGATGTGTGTCTACGCGCTCTAATTTCCTTCGCTCGTCCATAATTGTTATCTCTTAAATTTAGTACTGCATGAGCGCCTATGAGTGAAGTAGAAAACACCTTTAGACAGGTTACTGTGCATCTGAGTTCGCCCGCTTACCTATAGGCTAAAACTGACAACCTTCAACCGTACAACTCAGCCCATTTGGTCAGGCTTAAATCAACTCCCTCGATACTGAACCCGCCAATGGTGAGTGTTCTGCCCCTTCATTATTTGGACTCCTCAGCAAATGTGACACGGTTTATTTCGTGCAAGGTGGTAAGCCCGGCGAAGAGTTTTTGCAATGCTGATGCACGCAAACTTGATAGCCCTTCGGCTTCGGCGGCGCGCCGTATCTCCGAAGCAGGTCGGCGTTCGATAATCATCTCGCGGATGTTATCCGTTAAACCGAGCAGTTCGTGAATGGCCGTGCGCCCGCGGTAGCCCGTGTGGTTGCAGGCGTCGCAGCCAATTGATTGATAAAAAATGCGTTTGCCATACTCTTCAAGACGCAACTTCGACTGGAAGAATTCTTCTTCAGACGGGCGATATGGTCGCTTGCAAACGCTGCATAGTAGGCGCAAGAGGCGCTGCGCGAGCACGCAGTTCAGACACGACACGAAATTATACGGCTCGACGCCCATGTTCAAGAAACGCCCGATCACGTCAATCACATTGTTGGCGTGCACTGTCGTAAATACGAGGTGTCCGGTCAGAGCCGATTGAATGGCGATCTGCGCCGTATCGGAGTCGCGGATTTCCCCCACCATGATCTTGTCCGGGTCGTGACGCAGGATCGAGCGCAAGCCCCTAGCAAAAGTCAACCCCTTCTTCTCGTTCACGGGAATCTGTGTAATGCCCTGTAATTGGTATTCAATAGGGTCTTCAATGGTGATGATTTTATCTTCACTATTTTTGATCTCGTTGAGTGCGCCGTAGAGTGTCGTGGTCTTTCCCGACCCCGTAGGGCCTGTGACGAGCACCATGCCGTAAGGCTCGGCGATGTAATTGCGAAACTTTGCTAAGTCCTCCTCAGAAAAACCGATCACGTCGAGCGAGAGATTGCGAAACTCCTCGTTGATCTGCTCTTTGTCGAGAATACGGATCACTGCATCCTCGCCGTGCGCGGTCGGCATGATCGAAACGCGGAAATCAACATTGCGACCTTTGTAGCGCACGCGAAAGCGTCCGTCTTGCGGCACGCGCCGCTCGGCGATGTCGAGTTCGGACATCACCTTGATGCGCGAGATCAAAGTCTGGTGATGAGCCGAATCAATCGGATCAACTTTCTCATACAGGGCGCCGTCGATCCGGAACTTGACATAAACTGCTGTATCGCCAGTTTCAATGTGGATGTCGGAGGCACGCGACTCGAGGGAATTATAGATGATGGTATCAACGAGCTTGATGATCGGCGACATCTCAGCGTCAGTTGCAAGCCGGTCAAGGTTAAGCACCTCCTCACCGTGCTCGGTCTCTTTGACGAGCGAGATACGGAAATCCGAGGCCGCCTCTTGGAGCACACGCTGCGTCGTATCACCTTTGCGCAAGACAAGCTCAATCGCCCCTGCCGTCGTCACATAAGGCACAATGCGAGTACGTAGCGCGCCTGCTAACTCATCCATTTGCTGCAAATCCGAAGGATCGACTATTGCAATATGGAGTCGCTCGCCAACCCTACGCAAAGGCACGAACTGGTAGCGTAGCATCAGCTCGACGGGAAACTCATTCATAAGAGCATTATTTATTGGCGAACTTTCCTGTGAAGGAAATAGATCAACGTAAGGATAGCGGTAACGCCGGGCCAGATTTTGTGCTTCACGCACCTCTGGCGGCTCTTCGGAAGTTGCTATTAAACCCGACAACCAATCATCAATAGCTTCAGCTAGTATGCTGCTCACTTCACCGGATTCTTCCTCAGACCCTTGCCAAATATCTATTAGCGCCGCGCTATTCGATATTTCGCTGTGAGAGGCGACTGGTTTCGGAGTTTTATCAGCTCCTTTTGTCATAACTTATGATTAAATCCCACCCAGGATCGCGAAGTGGGATAAAGTTTATGTGAAGATTACTGGTAGATTACTGGCATGTGAGCTGAGGCTTGCTCGCAGAACTAGATTCGCAGATTTTCATGGAAGCGTCAATGCGTATTGACATAGATTGCTGTTAGAAGTGCGCCCTGTGACATACTATGAGGTGTTATTCGGCCCGCCTTGAGAGTGAGGACACAGCTGGCACACAAATTAAACCGGGCCGCCAACGAGCTGCCCATAACTTATTGATTTTAATGGAGGTGGCGATCGAAGTCGAACCGATGAATAAAGGTTTTGCAGTAATTAAAGGGCATCTAACACTAAGTGTCATGGAGCGTTACAGCCGCATGAATACAGGTTTTTTACGGTTCCGTTGCAAGCTCATATCACTCCATAAATGCAGGTAGCTACTACATTTCCTATTACAGTATAAAAACAAAGAAGCGAATCTCCTATTGATGGAGACTCGCTTCTTTAGCTCGAATTAAAACGTTCAAATAACCTCAATCACAAACTGCCGCTTTGTAGAGACTTCGCTCAAGATGCGCCTCATACCTCGAAATCTTTTCAAGTCCGTGATCCGGCAATAATAGATTCGCGCGACGAACTCGCTCTAACTTTATCGTCGCTTCCTGTAGCTTCCGTTCTAGCACCGCCTCTTTGTAGAAGAGATAGCATCGAACTAAACATCTCGTCGAACGCAAAGCCTTCATGCTCGGCGATTGCAGCTATTGCTTGTCGTAAAACTTGTGTCTTTCATCTTCGGCAATCGCTTAATGAATGCTATGACCTCTTGCTCGCAATTAAGGTCGCATTGAAGAGCGGTCAGGGAAGTGCATGGCGGATCATACTTAAATACCGTTTCTTCCAAAGTGTCTTGCTTGAGTGCAATCAACTGGCGTTCGTAGCGGTTGGCGCGCCCCAACCGCCACAGCAGCATCGCAACGCGCTCGGCTAAAACTGTTTCTAAGTGCCCGACGGGCGCGAGGCTGTCAAGCGTACCTTCTCGATGCGCTTCCCAATCCGCTTCGTTTTCGAGAAACGGGACAACGGCTGTTTCTGCCGCTACGTCATGACGTATAGTCAATCTTGCTGTCAACTAGCCTGAAAACAATTACAGCACCTTGCTTGGTGGCTGTAATTGATTGTAGCTATTGATGCACCCGGCAAGATTCGAACTTGCGACCCCATGATTCGTAGTCATGTACTCTATCCAGCTGAGCTACGGGTGCGTGCTTTTGAATTCAGTGAAGGGAAATATACAAACCCATGTTTGCAGTGTCAAGCGAGCAAAGTTTGATGAATGCGAAACCAGTGTTCAGCGCGCGTAGTAACCTTCGCGCGTGCGCGCGAGGAGTTCGGGTCGTTTGACTCTTAACCTTTCTAACTTTATCCACTTCAAAAAGTAGATGAAAAAGTAGATGAATCTACTACGCCTTTTCACAAAAGAAAGGGCATGGCAATGTCACGAGAACGTAAAGGTTCAGTTATAGAGAGAGAAAAAACTGTACGCGAGGATTCAATTCAAGCTGTACGGGCTGAAGACTAACTAAACCTTGCCGCGCCGAAATAAGCGCACAAGCGGCGGCAATCCTAGAAGCCTTACAGACATTAACTGCTCAAGTAGAAAACGCAACCACGCCGAAAATAATCTACAGAACCTGAGGATTAAATGAAAGAATGAGGAAAGCCTGCCACAATAGCAGGCTTTCCTCATAAGAATTTTTGCAGATGTTTCTTTAATGCAAGACGAAGATGTTTGAGTCTACCACCCGCCCGCCGCGGTGCTTGAATTAGCTTTGACAAGGGTAACTGCTCTGTCGAATGACAAACCTTCGGTCATCTGATAGTGCCAATGCTCTTTTTTCGATGGCTCGCGCCCCCACCCTTCCTTTGCGGGTATCCGCTCCCACCCAAACCTTCCGGCAGCAGCCGTAAAGTCGAACACGTATGCAGACACCCGTCCGACATTGTCGGTATGCAGGTCGGTTTTAATACCGAGCGACCCATCTTGCTTTTCGCACAGGAGGTATGTCCGCCAATAAGTGCGTCTTGACATATATTCACGGACGAGCAATACGCGAGAGTCTTCTTGATTGTAGTCAAACGCATCGCCGCTTTTATGTCGGCTGTTATATATAACGCCGGGTTTGGTCGGCCTGTCAGCCTCGTCCCTCATCATGTCACCGACTCTAGCTAAGAAGTCGAATCCCGCGCCAGCGATGACAGATTGGCGTAAGGCTTGAAAGCTATTCGCCGGATTTCCGCTTCGCAAGTAGGGTAATGGGGCCACCACGTTTATGCGGTGACTACCCCGCTGTGACGGCCCGCTATTATTCACCAGCGGATTCCTTGCCGCACTGATTCTTGCGTTCCGTTCGCTGCTAACCTCAGGGCTTCTAACCTTCCAAGGGTTAATTAGGCAGGAAATTGCAGTAGAAAAGACGAAAAGAAATATGATGACGCGCCTACACCTTTCATAGGGCGCTCTATGGTAATCATACTTTACCGCAGGGTACGTCATCTGCATCGGATGTGAGATAAATTAATCCTCTATATTAGAAGCTTCTTTTCAACTGTCTATAACGTCAGGAAATCACACTTACCGGCCGGATTTGATATACGCCTCCGGAACCGCCGGACGTACTTTGTTCAATACATTCTTTGCCGCGACGAACGAGTAAGGCCCCATCACGACCGCTAACAGACCGTTCTTTAAGTTTGGGTAATCGTTAGTGTCAACAATGCGGGCGTCAACCCCCGACCTGCGGATCAAACTAAGATGCTGATTTGCTTTTACATGCTCTGACTTGGAGAAGGTTCTAAGGATAACAAACCAAGCTTCGTTAGATGAAGGTGTGGGCAGCGCTCTTTGTCCGGTAGTGTCTCCTTCTGGCTGAACTTGTATTGCACCGAGATCAATCGGCGTAACCGACGCGAGTCTAAATGAGTTTAGAAAGCGATTTACCAGAGGGCTGCTATTGTGAGTGCCGGACGCCACGGCGATATAGAATCTCTCACCCGCATTAAAGAAACGCAACATCCCGCTTCGATTGCGAATACGAATAATATATTCACGGCCGTTGTGACCGTTAAGCGTTAGGTCGCGTTGATAGGTTGCTTCGACGGTGTTAACGTTTCCTACTACATCGTCTAACGGTGAGGCAGGAACCAGCTTGGCATAGAAGTTCAACATCAGCGTGTAAGCCAAGTCTGCCATTTCACTTTCCAGCCCGCTGACAGAAAGCACTGCGTAGTCCACCCCGTCGGCGGCGAGTCCGTAAAAACGTATATCCACAGTCTTTTCATTAATTGTTAGTCTTTCTATACCTATTTTAGGTTGTCTCGGTAGTTTAACTGTGAACTCTTCATCGGCGGGAGCGGCTCTCACCCAAGTGTCCTGTGTCACACGTGGGGTCGAAAGAAATGAATAAATTCTGGTCGTTTGCGCTGTAGCTAACTGTGCCGTGATGAGAATAAAGCAGGACGGAAGTAGTGCCACCTTCGCTAGTCGTCTTTGCTGCATATAAATCATTTTCCTCATCAGAAAGCAGGAAGGATGCACCGAGAGAACAGGCGCTTGGGCAAATCATATATCGCTTAAAATGGTGTCAATCTATATCCGGCATAGAAATGAGATTTACAGAATTCACTTCCAAATTTCTTGTGGCGGTTCACAATTATTATTGCGCAACATATTGATTATCCCTTTCCGGTCAATATCAAGATGGAAGACTTCTACGCTATTGTTCGCCATGAGTCAATAATCCTGTAAGACATGAAGGAAAGCGTCAAAACTAAGCTCTAGTAGCGGGTCTATACAAGCTGATTCACATTGACTCCTAGGAGATGCTAGTGCTTATTAGCAGAGTAGAATGGTGGATTGTATTTAGCATAAGGAGTACGGGTATGACTGATTCAAAGGCGAAGCTGATGCAAGCTAAAAGCGGGTTTTATGATTCGCTGCAATATAATCCGGCGAACAAGAAAGAATTAGCCGACGAGTACAAGAACGAAATTAGGAACAGGATAGAGCGCCTTAGGGAACACTTGCACGCCCTTCAACAGAAAAAAGGTGGAAGCAGAAACACTAAAATAATTGAAGCCGTCATGACGGAACTCCAACAGTTGGATAACGAGATAGAAAAGCTGCCGCTACTGGTTGAATAGAAAAAGCGGCGCAAAGCTCTTACCGCTCCGCGCCGCTTGTTTCACCATCACAGCCCGCTTTTGGGGACGAACCATCGGGGAGCGGAAGCATTCAGCTTCAAGCCATCCATGTCCTCACCAAGACCACAGACAAAGTCTCTTCTGATTTTAATAAACATCTGTAGATTTTTTCAGCGCGCCTATGACTGCAAAGGTCATAACTGATATGGATGGTTAATGATAAAGTCTTCTTAGCTAAGCGATTCGGTCAGAACACGAATCCAATTCCCGCCTATAATCTTCTCGACTTCTCCTGCCTTGAAGCCGCCCCTTTCTAAAGCCGCATGAATCGTGTACATCCTTCGTATGTTATTCAGTTCCGGTATCGCAACGTGAGTCGGGCGTCTGTCAAAGCCAAGAACTCCCATCTTTGCTATTGCGTCCCACCAATCAAGGTAAGCCTTAACCGCTTCGCTATTGTTGTTCTTCGCCTTGATTAAGTTCGCCTCGCCAGAGAGCGGAAAGTCGTTCGAGATGCCGACCGCATCAATGCCGCCAATTTTGATTACATGGCGAATCTGTTTAACTAAC
>JACCRA010000637.1 GCA_013813825.1 Pyrinomonadaceae bacterium
GTGGCGGGCGGCGCTATCTTGGCCCTTGAGGGACTGATGGCAAGCAACAAGCTGCGCTCATTGAGCGGCGGAACCCGCGCTTACGCGCAAACAGGCTCGGGCGGCTACGGGCCGCTTATCCCGCAAGCTGCCAACAACACCGGCGAGACTCTGCTCAGGCTGCCAGCCGGTTTTCAATACACCGTCATCGGCAAACGCGGCGCCCTGATGGCCGACGGACGGCTGACGCCCGGCGCGCACGACGGCATGGCGGCCTACGACGTGAACGGCATGATCCATCTCGTGCGGAACCACGAGGAATCGGGCGGTGGGCCGACGAGTACGGCCTTCGGCTCAATGCCATACGATCCCAAAGCGACCGGCGGCACGACGACGGTCGTCGTCGATCCGGTGACGCGCGAGTTGGTTTACGACTTTGCTTCGTTGAGCGGCACGGTCCGCAACTGCGCGGGCGGCCAGACGCCGTGGGGCTCGTGGCTGACCTGCGAGGAGACGACCGTCGTCCCCGCCTCGAACAACTCCTTCACGCAACCGCACGGTTACATCTTCGACGTCCCGGCGGGATCATTTAGCGAGACGGCCCCGGTCGCGCTGACGGCGATGGGGCGCTTCTCGCACGAGGCGGTGACGGTCGATCCAGCGACCGGCATCATCTATGAAACTGAAGACGCCAACCCCGGCGGCTATTACCGTTTCATCCCGAACCAGCCGGGCTTCATCGGCCAGCCGCCGAACCTCGCGGCGGGCGGCGTCCTCCAGATGCTCAAGGTCAGAAACCAGTTTCAATACGACACGCGCACGAATCAGACGGTCGGGCAGGAACTCGAAGTCGAGTGGGTGACTATCGCCAACCCCAACCCGCTGGGTGGTCAAACGTCCGTCGCCAATCAAGGCCTCGCTCTCGGCGCGGCGATATTCGAGCGATTGGAAGGCGCGTGGTACGACGGCAACGGCAGTCACTACTTCGTCTCGACCAGCGGCGGCAACGCCAACTTGGGTCAAATCTGGCAGTTCACGCCCACCGGCGCGGACACGGGCATCCTGAAACTCTTCTACGAGCCGACGAACGCCGCGACGCTGGAAGCGCCCGACAACCTGCTCGTCACCCCGCGCGGCGGCCTCGTCCTCTGCGAAGACGGCGGCGGGCAGAATTTCGTGCGTGGACTAACTCAGGACGGGCTGGTTTTCGATTTCGCCGTTCATGCGACATCGAACTCAGAGACCGCCGGCGCCACTTTCAGCCGCGACGGCCAGACGCTCTTCTTCAACTATCAGGGCACGGGCGAAACCTTCGCCGTGTGGCCGCGCGCAGGCACCTCGTGGGAAGACGGCGCACTCTAAAGCACACGACAATAAGACAGAAAAAGCCTCAAAGGGAAAAACAAAGGAGAGTCGGTCGTTCGTGACCGGCTCTCCTTTGTTTTTCCCTAAAACAAAATAAGCCGGAAATTATTTTGCCACAAACTCAACGCGGGCGGTGTTCTAGGGGTAGAAGACGGTAGACGGAATTTGAGATGGCTGCTGTTGAAACATTTCCAGACGCGGGCGCGTCTCTCCAGTTGAAGCACGTGAGACGGGAGAGCAGGAGGAAAACATGAGACGCAAAATCGGTGTCATTCTGATGAGTTTAGCCACGACGGTGGCCAGCGCTTGGGAAGTTCAACGGCAACTCGGCAATCTCAATTCGTCGTTGACGGAGTGGACGGCGCGGCATTTTCAACCTGCCCTTTTCTTCGTCGGCGACGCCGCGGACGACGCGAACCGTCACGCACCGCAGACAGCATCGCTCCAAGATCATGTGCCATTCTCCGCCGAACCAACTGAGTCAACCTGCGATTCAGTGCCGGCGACAAAAGCAGTCAAGCAAAACGAACCGGCAAAGAGTCGCGCGACGCGCCGGGCAGCGGTCGAGAGTGCGTCGACTAATCATCGCGCCGGCAAATTGCCCGGCGCGACGGACGGGACGCTTCGCCGCCAATCGCATGAAGAACGCGCCAAGGCCGACAACAAGCGGCGGCACGAACTCTGGCAACAGCCGGAGGCCGTCGCTGCGGAACTATCGCGCGCTCTTGATAGTCAGGAAGTCAAAATCGGATTCGCGAAGCTGCAAGCGTCGAGCGGACACGATCCCATGCGACTGATGCGTGAATTGGAGCGCGTCGTGCGCGTCCGAAAGGCCGGAATGCCAGTGCCGCCCACTTCGCCGCGCCGCCGCGCGAAGGCCGCGCCCGCCGTTGCCAGCGCGCCGGAATTTTACCGCTACGGATTTCAAACGGGGACCAATCGGCGCGAAGCGCGCATTGTCAAACGGGTGTTCGGCGCGGACGCCGGAACTGCCGAGCAGCCAATCGCGGTCGAGTGGCCCGCCAGCCTGATTGACGACGGGGCCGGCCACGCCGCGGGACTAGACGAACACGAACGCCCGCGCCGCTGAACATTCGCGAAGTATCACGCCCGCGCGCCGTTGCCGTGTGCGATAACCCGAACCGAACTTCCGCCATTTCTACTAACAGTTTTTTTACATAGGAGAACACCGACATGAGATTCAGATGGTTAGTAATCTGCGCCCTGATCGTGGCCACCGCGCTCGCCGCGCCGCACGCGCTCGAGCAACTGCACTGTCTCGGAGTGACTCCCGAAGGCTGGGCGGCGGGCATCTCCTCGGACGAGGGGTTGGCGACCGTCTATGCTCAGGACGAACAGGAGCGGCACAAAGAAAAGGACAAGGAAAAGCACAAGGAGCACAAGCGCGGCGACTACAACGACGACAGCGAGTTCACCGAAAAAGACGAGGTGCGGCAGAGCTATCAATTGTCGCCCGGCGCGCTCGTCAAAATTTCCGGCATGAACGGCCTCGTCGAAGTGGAGACGACAAGCGGCACGACAGCCGAAGTCCACGTCGTCCGCTTGGCGCGCAACCGCGACGATCTTAATTACCGCAAAGTGATCATCGAGCAGACAGGCAACAGCCTCATCGTGCGCGGCGCGAACAATCGCGACGAGCCGCGCGTCGAAGTACGACAACGCATCACGATGCGAATTCCACGACAGGTTGAGTTCGTCGCCAGCGGCATTAACGGCCGCGCGCGGGTCGGCGAGATCGACGGGCCGGTACGCCTGTCCGGCATCAACGGCAAAGTCGAGGTCGCGCAAGCGCTCGGCTCCTCGGAAATTTCGGGCATCAATGGCAGCGTCGTGTTGACCATCGCGCGTGTCGGCGAGCAGGGCATTCGCGTCAGCGGCGTCAACGGCGGCGTCGAGCTACGCTTCGCCGATGAAGTCAATGCCGATCTCCAAGTCAGCGGAGTCAACGGTTCCGTCAACGCCGATCTGCCGAACGTCACGCTGCAAGGCAAAGTCAGCCGCTCGAACTTCAACGCCAAAATCGGCGCGGGCGGCGTGCCCATTAACGTCTCCGGCGTCAACGGTCGCGTCCGCCTCTCGCGAAACGGTGACGATTAATCAGTAACGGGTGATGAGTAAAGCCAGTGCTTGCTCGTCACCCGTTACGGCAGGGCCAGCCGAAGCTGAAACTTTCGTCTGGCCCGTCCCTCGTCACCGATCACTTCGTCACTGAATTTAAGTTGTTTGTCACTAATTGCTCGTCATTATCGAGAGAAAAAGAGATGTTGAAAAAAGGATTGATCATGCTGGCAGTATTAGCGGTCGCGTTGCTGACCGCGACTGACCGGAGCCGGGCCGGGGAAGAGCCGCTGGGCGAAGAGTTACGCGAAGAATTTCATCAGACCTATCCGCTCTCGCCCGGAGGGCGCGTCTCGCTCGCCAACATTAACGGCGCGGTGCGAATCGTCGGGTGGGACCAATCGAAAGTGAAGATCGATGCCGTGAAGCGCGCCCACACGCGCGAGCGTCTGGACGAGGCAAAGATTGAAGTGGACGCCAGCGCGGACGGCATCAGCATTCGGACGCGCTACCCGCGCCAAAATATGAATTATGAGCGAGGCAGCCGCCGCAACCCGGCTAGCGTCGATTACACGCTGAGCGTTCCGCGCGGGGCGCGACTCGAATCCGTCGAGTTGATTAACGGAGCATTGGAGATCGAGAATTTAACGGGCGAGGTCAACGCCTCCGCGATCAACGGCCGCGTCGTGGCGCGCTCGTTGGCGGGCGAAGTTAAACTGTCAACCATCAACGGGCCGCTCGAAGCCACGTTTACGAAATTAAGCGGCGAGAAAATCACGCTTAATTCAGTCAATGGTCCCGTCTCCCTGGTCATTCCTTCAAACGCCAGTGCGGACATCCGAGCGCACACCATCCACGGCTCGATCACCAACAATTTGGGGCTGCCGGTGCGCGGCGTCGGGCCGCCCGCCCGCCGGGGACATTACGTCGGGTCGAATCTCGCGGGGCGGTTGGGTGATGGCAGTGGCTCGCAGATCAGGCTCAACAACGTCAACGGCGGGATCAGTATTCTTCATGCCGGAGACAATCGCCCGTTGAGTCCGGTCACTAACCTGCTCGGCGACATGCGCGTTGGTGGCGACGACGAGGCTTCTTCGGAAGAACAAATTCAGCGTGAAGTAGAACGCGAGGTCGAGCGGGAGATGCGCGCGGCCCAGCGCGAGATCGAGCAGGGAATGCGGGAAGCAGCGCGCGAGATACAACAGCACCAACGGGAGACGCAACAGCACGGGCGTGAGATGCAACAGCAGCACGAGCGCGAAGCCGCGCGGGCGCGCGAACAGGCCGGACGCGACCGCCAGCGTCTTGAACGTGACCGCCAGCGCAGCGAGCGCGACCGGCAACGCGAGCAAGCGCAACTCACGCGAGACGTGGCGGAAGCACAGCGTGAAGCGCAACAAGCGGTGCGCGAGAGCGCGCAAGTGGCGCGCGAGATCGAGCAGGCGATGACGCAGGTCGAGCGTGAACTGAACGTGCGGGACGGGCACTACGGCGATAAGCGTTACGTTGTGCGCGAGACGAAGAATTTCACCATCAGCGGCACGCCGCGCGTGCGACTCGAAACTTTCGACGGCTCGGTGTCCGTGAAGGCTTGGGAGCGACCGGAAGTCTTAGTCAACATCATCAAGCGCGCGGGCGATGAAGCTTCGCTGCGTGAT
>JACCRA010000648.1 GCA_013813825.1 Pyrinomonadaceae bacterium
CGTGCCGAAGATCATCAACAATTCGCCTCTAATCTCACCGGCGCGGACGAGCGAGCCGGCGTCCGCATCCTCGCCGAGTTTGCCGTTATGAATACCCGTCCCGTAGAAGCAGACCGTCACTTTAACGTCCGGCTGCAAGGCGGCGCGAAACGCCAAATGCCCGCCGATGCAGAAGCCCGCCGCGCCGAGTTGCCCCACAGCAACTTGGTCGCTTTGCGCCGCCAGATAATCAAGCGTCGCCCGGCAACTCGCGTCAAAATCCGCTACCGGAGTTTTAGATGCATCGTCCAAGCCTCTGGTTCGTCCATCGTCGTCGAAGAGAATGACGGTGCCGGGCGGCTCAAGGCGGTGGTAAATCTCCGGCGCGGCGACGACGAAGCCATAGCCCGCGAGCCGCTGCGAGGCGCGCACCATCGGCCCCGTCAACTGAAAAATATCCGAGTAGAAAATAATGCCTGGATACCGGCCTTCGGCCTTCGGCGCGCAGACGAGCAAGCGCATTGGCGAGTCACCGCCAACCGGGATGTCAACGTATTCGGTGGTGATGATCATGGGGAGTTCTCCTAGCGTTTGAAAGCGACCAAATTGGCGGCGGGCGGCAGCAACAAGGTGCGCCCGCCATGAGTGTTACGACGACGACGCGCTCAGGGCACGTTTGGCGGCAGTGGTGGCGACGGCGGCGCGATGGGGAAAGGGTCATCTTCGAGTTCGCCCGGCGGCGCGGCCGGCCGTTGTCTCACGCGCGGCCGGGCGCGGGCGGCGGCGGCGGCAGGCGAAGATGGATCACGCGCCGTGTGGTTGATGACGACTTCGGTAATGAGTTTCGTGTTCGGAATGATAATCAGCCGCCCATCGTCAGCGCGCACGAGCGTGTCGCGCATCCGGATCGTCTCGATGACGCCGGCGTGCTCGCCCATCTCGATCTGATCGCCGATGTTGAACGGCCGGTAAAGCAGCAGCATGATTCCTGAGAGCAGATTCGAGAGCACGTCCTTGAGGGCGAAGCCGAGCGCGAAGCCGGTCAGCCCCAAGCCCGCGATCAGCGCACTGACGTTCAAGCCCGCCGCGCCCAGCGCCGTCACGAGTCCGAAGCTCAACACGCCGTAATAATAGACGCGCGACAGTAGCAGCACCGCGCCCGTGTCGGCTTTCGCGCGCGGCGCGGCGACCGCAATCAACCGCCGTCCGATTGACGCCACGAGCCAGAAGATGAGAAAGACTATCGCGCCCAGCAGCACGCCGGGCAGCGCCGCCCACAGCCGCGCGGACAAATTCTCAAACACCTGCCGCAGCGTTTGCGGCGAAGGCAGAGTTGGTTGCAGTTGGATCATAAGAAACGATGAATGATGAACGCCACGGCAATGAATGAATGAAAAACCCCGCCGAAACACCGAGCGATTCGACGAGGCAGACTGTCAATGAACTGCATGAACCAAGCCGCCTTCATTCATCGTTCATCATTTCGCATTCATCATTTCTGTGTTACTCGTCTTGCCAGCGGAACCGCTCGCCGTCGCGACCCTGCCACGGCACGCCGCGCATATGATAGCCGCCTTCTTCCCAGAAGCCCGCGCGGTCTTTGGCAAGAAATGTCAGACCCTTGATCCACTTCGCCGACTTCCAAGCATAGAGCTGCGGCACGATCAGGCGGACGGGGCCGCCGTGCTCCGGCGGGATCGGTTGCCCGTCGTGCGACCACGCGACCAGCGAATCTTCGGCGAGGAAAAATTCAAGCGGCAAATTCGTCGTCCACCCGTAATCGTAAGCCGACGCGACGACGAACTTCGCTTCCGGCTTGACGCCCGCGAGCCGCGCCAGTTCCCGCGTCGAGATGCCGCCCCACACGTTGTCGAGCCGCGACCAGCGCGTGACACAATGAAAATCCGCATAGACCTTAACCGGCGGCAACCGCATGAATTCATCGAGCGACCAATTGAGCGAATTCTCTATCAAGCCGTCGAGCGAGAACCGCCACGTCGCCAGATCGATGTCGGGCGTCCCGTGCGCGTCCAAGACCGGCCACTTCCGCGTCCGCGTCTGGCCCTGCGGAATCCGCTGCTCCCGCCTCGTGTCCGGGCTGATGATGACGCCCGACTCTCCAACCTGTTCAGCCGGGCGCGGTCCCTCCCGCTGATAATACTGATCGCGCATCAAGTTGCTTAAAAAACTCATCACGCCTCCGGCAAGTAAGCAATAAGCAGTGAGCGGTGAGCAGCTAAAACACTTTCGACTTCTGCTTTTACTGCTTACTGCTTACTGCTCACTTCTTCGTCGCCCTCTCCGCCAGCCGCAGCAGTTCTTCCGGCATCCACTTGCCGACGCCCTTCTCCGTTGGTCCCTTGATGCCGATGCTGCGGTCGTGCCACTCGTCCTGCGCACCGCTGAAGCCCCGGTCGCGCTCGTAGCCGTCGGTCTGCTCTAAGCTGAGGGCGATGCCGTTGGCGATCTCGTTCCAGTTCTCGGTCTGGATGCCGCGCAAAACGAGCGAGAGGCCGGCGGACCAATCTTCTTCGGGCGCACGGGCGTCCTGCTCCGGGATCGCGAGCGTATGGACAGGCGGGAACGGCCCGCCCTTGAACTCGCGGACGAGTTGCGCCTTCAAGTCCTTGAGCGACAAATTCTGATCCTCGCGCCGCATCGCCTGCGCGCGGCGGAAGAGATCGCCCACCGACGGTTGCGGGTATTCAGCCATTTCGCTTCACCACCTTTGCCTGCTGGGATTCGTTTTAATACTGCCACGCACGACGCAAAAATCACAACCCTGCGCGAAGGACAGCTTGACGGTGAATTGCCCGCTTTCCTAATTTTTATTTCGGAAACAACAAGGGAGACTGTCAACAAAGTAGGATACTTTGTTACAATTCGCTTATGCGAATCCTTAACTTCACAGTCGTGATGACGCCGGACGAGACAGGCGGGTATGTCGTGACTTGCCCCGCGCTACCCGGCCTTGTGACTGAGGGCGATACGATTGAGGAAGCGCGCGAGATGGCCGCCGACGCGATCCGCGGTTATCTTGAGAGTCTCCGTATTGATGGAGAGCCGATCCCGCTAGACCAGTCCATTACGGAGGAAGTAAGTATTGGCAGGTAATTTTGGCCATTCGTCATGCCTCTCCTTGTACCGCGTGGACCGTGTCACAGCTTCAGCCTCGGCCTTTTTTAGCCGCAGCTTTGTAGGTCGCCCGCTTTTCTTGCTTCTCCCTCATCATCTTCTCGATTAACTTGACGCCCTCTTTTCTGGCCTTGATTGCCAGCGCCTTCGCTTCCTCTTCGCTGCGGCCATCAAGCGAGAAGTGAAATTTTTTGTTGATATGCTTACCATTTGGGAGAATGTAGCCGGCCTGCCAGACTTCGTAAGAGCGTCCGCGCTTGAGCGAGCGCGTCTTGTGGACACCGGGCGGGTTGCCCTTATTTCTAGAGTTCGGCTTATTAAACATGTTGCCGCGTTCCGGCTTCGGATATAGAACGAGCAGCGCATCCCGATATTTTTTAGCCTCTCTTAAAGCGAAATTGTCGCTGCCGCCGTGAGCTATGTCGCTGAAAAATTTTTGGATCATCTTCCCGTCGCGGTGAATCCTGACCCACCAGCCGTGTTGGTTTTTCCTGTCCTGATCGATGCGGCTAATGTGCCGCATCGCCTTATCTTTCTTCATGCGACGGCTTCCTGCTCAACAAATCATTTGACCTGACGGGGGAAAGCTAACACGCCCCTACGTCAGATGCAAGCATTTTGTTAGAACTTTAAGGCATTCACTTCCACATAAGTGTCCGCCGCAGCCAACCCGCAAGGCCTTTGCCTTCCAAATCGCTTAGGACGACGTGCGCCGTGTTGCGGCCTGACGCAGCGAAGACGCCGCCGCCGGGATGCGTCGAGGCTCCGGTCAGGAAAAGATTTTCAAACGGCGTGCGGTAGGTGGACAGTTCCGGCAACGGGCGGTAGAGGAACATCTGATCGATGTCCATTTCGACGTGCATCACGTTGCCGCGCAGCAGGCCGAGGCGGCGTTCCAAGTCGAGCGGCGTCTGAATGAAGCGCGCGAGGACGGAATCGCGGACGTTCGGCGCATAGTCGTTGACCACGTCGATCAACTTGTCGGCCTCGCGCTCCGCGATTTGGTCCCACGATTCGCCGCCAGTCAGTTCATACGGGTAATACTGGCCCCAGATGAACAGCGCGTGTTTGCCTTCGGGCGCGATTGTCGGATCGACAGCCGAGAAGGTCATCGCCAGCGCGGCCGGTTTCTCCGACGGCCGCCCGCGCAAATAGTCACCATAAGCACGCTCTAAATACTCGATTGACGGGCAAAGCAATTGCAGCCCTTGATGACAGTCGCCCGGCTTTCCGCCGGAAGGCGCGGCCGTGTAGTCGGGCAATTCAGAGACGGCGCAACGAACGATCATCCCGAAGCCGTTGCCGACGCGCACCGACGCGACGCGCGCGGCCAGTTCACCCGGCAAGTTTTCCGCGCCGATCAATTTGAGGAAAGTCGTCTGCACGTGAGCGTTCGAGACGACGCGGCGCGCCTCGATCCGCTCGCCGCCCACAAGGCGAATCGCGCCGGCGCGCGTGCCCGCAACTTCAAGCCGCTCCACTTCCGCCGACAGGCGGACTTCGCCGCCGTGGTGTGCGAGGCAGCGCGCGAGAGCCTGCGTTAGCGCGCCCGAGCCGCCGCGCGGGCGCTTGACGCCGCTGCGGTGAATCATCGAATGCCAGCCGAGAAAGTCGCCGGTCGCGGGCGTCAATGGCGGGGGACCAGACTGCGCCGCCAACCAGACGAGCGCCGCGCGCAGACCCTCATGCCTGAAAGTCTCGCGCGCGATCTGTCCGTAAGGCGCGAAGATTTTGCGCGTCATCTCCGCCGGGTTAGTCTTTGTGCCGGTGCGGCGAAAGATCATGTGTCGGCCGAGGTTCATCACCGTCGGCGGCTTCAGGAATGCCTCGAAGACGCCCTCGTTGAACTGGCCCCATTCGCGCACGAACTTACGGTAAGCATCGGCGTCCGCCGGACTGAAGCGCGCGATGGACTCACAGGTTTTTTCCACGTCGCGCCAGAAATAGACGGCCTCGCGGCCCTCGCCTACGGGCGCGAACGCGAACGGATCGCAGTCGAGGTATTCGAGGCCGAACTTTTCTAACTCCAACTCGCGCACTACCGGCGTCAGGTGGATCATGATGTGCGCGCTTGAGCCGACATCGATCTTATAACCCGGAATCAGATCGTCCTCGGTGCAGACCGCCCCGCCGACGATGTGCCGCCGCTCAAGGACAATGACCTTCAAGCCGGCTTGCGCAAGGTAACAGGCGCAGGTCAGGCCGTTGTGTCCGCCACCGATCACCGCCACGTCGTACATACGCGCTTCGCCCATTCCGTCATTCTGATTGCTTTATGCTATGGTCTCCGCCGACATAATAGGGGCGTAAATCGCAAATCGTAAACGGCGAATAAAAGAACTGTCTCGCTATTCACCATTTATAATTCACATTTGTAAATAGGGAGTCCGTAGTGAGCGAAATCATCACTCTGAAATCCGAGCGGCGCGCGTCCGAGCGGCCGGCGGGTTTGCTAGTGTGCCCGGTATGCGGGCGCGAGTCGCAGGAGGCGCTGGTTCCCTTAGTGGAACTCTCGGAAGAGCTACAGATTCTGATCGCATCGAACGCGCCGCCGGGCAAGTTGATCGCGGGAGTGGGCGGACGCTGCGTGCGGCTGTTCCAGCGCGCGCTGGTGCAGTTGAAGTCTGACGCCGCCGTTTACGAACAGCGCGGCGGCGTGCTACCCACTCCGCTCCGGCTTGGAGCCGATCCGCGATTTGCGGGCCGGGGCGTCACCATCGCATTTCTCGATTCGGGTTTCTATCGCCATCCCGATCTGGTGACGCCGCACAACCGCATCCTCGCCTACCACAACTCAGTGCTGGACGACCCTTCGACGCTGGAAAAAGCCGAGCCGGCGAGTTGGCACGGGATGATGACTTCGGTAGTCGCGGCCGGTAACGGCTCGCTCTCAAACGGCTTCTACCGCAGCATCGCACCCGAAGCCAACGTCGTGCTGGTCAAGTTGGCAAAGACCGGGCGCATCTCCGATGCCGACATCCAGCGTGGCTTGGAATGGGTGTTAAAGCACCGCCGGCAATACAACATCCGCGTGGTGAACATCTCGGCGGGCGGCGACGACGACGAGTCGTATTTGCAAAACTCTCTGTCGCGGACGGTGGAG
>JACCRA010000670.1 GCA_013813825.1 Pyrinomonadaceae bacterium
ACTTAATGCCGTGGACGCCGATTGTGTTGGCGTTCGCGCTTGTTCTCGTCACGTAGTATGTGCTCTTCCGCACGCCGTTCGGTTTGCGCCTGCGCGCGGTCGGTGAGAACCCGGAGGCGGCGGACGCGGCAGGAATAAACGTCTGGCTCGTGCGTTACGGCGCGGTGCTTTTGAGCGGCGCGCTGGCAGCCATCGGCGGCGCGTATTTGTCCATCGGACAATCTTCATTGTTCACGCGCAACATGACGGCCGGGCGCGGTTTCATCGCCCTCGCGGCGCTGATCTTCGGCAAGTGGCGGCCGGTGCAGACGATGCTGGCGTGCTTGCTGTTCGGCTTCGCCGAAGCCGTCTCGATTCAGATGCAGGGCGTGACGCCGGTGCCGACGCAGTTCATCCAGATCATTCCCTACGTCTTGACGATCATCGTCCTCGCGGGCTTCATCGGACGCGCCCGCGCCCCTCGCGCTTTAGGCTTACCATATCAGAAGGAGAGATAAACTAAGCAGTAAGCAGTAAGCAGATAAAAGACAAACTACTGCTTACTGCTCACTGCTCACTGCTTACTATGGACATGTCACCGTTGTATGAACGTGCGGAACATGCGGCGCGGACGATTCGGGCGCGTTGGGCGGCGGAGACGCCGCGCGTCGGGATGGTGCTCGGTAGCGGGCTGGGCGCGTTTGCCGATCAACTGACGGAGGCCGTCGCGATTCCTTTCGACGAAGTTCCCGGCTTCGCGCGCTCGACCGTCGAAGGGCACGCCGGGCGGTTGGTGCTCGGCATGTGCGACGGCGTGCCGTTGGCGGTGATGCAGGGGCGCTTCCATTTCTATGAGGGTTACGGACTCGACGAAGTGACTTTTCCTATGCGGACGCTCGGCGCGCTCGGCGTTAAGGCGGTGGTGATCACGAACGCGGCGGGCGGACTCAACAACACTTTCACGCAGGGCACGCTGATGCTCATCTCAGATCACCTGAATCTGATGGGCGCGAACCCTCTGAGCGGTGCAAATGACGAACGCTTTGGTCCCCGCTTCCCCGATCTGACTGAAGTTTACGACCGCGAATTTCAGGAACTGGCCTCGAAAGAAGCGCAGGCGATGGGGATCGAACTGCGGCGCGGCGTCTATGCGGCGCTGACGGGGCCGAGCTACGAGACGCCCGCCGAAATTCGGATGTTGCGCTCTCTCGGAGCTGACGCCGTCGGGATGAGCACCGTACCCGAGGCCATCGTCGCCCGCCACATGTCGCTCAAAGTGCTCGGTCTCTCCTGCATCACGAACATGGCCGCCGGCGTTCTCGACCGTCCCATCGATCACGCCGAAGTGCTGGAAACCGGCGAGAGCGTTCGCGAGACATTCACGGAATTGCTGCAACGGGTCATCCCATTACTAAGTGGTCAGAGGTCAGAGGTCCGAGGTCAGTAAACACTGGTTCCTTCTGACCTCTGACCTCTGACCTCTGACCTCTGGATTATGATTATTGGTATCTGCGGTGGCACGGGATCGGGGAAGACGACGGTGGCGAATCGGATATTAGATTCGGTGTCGGCGCGGGAGGTCGCATTTCTTCAGCAGGATTCTTACTATCGCGATCTCGATCAGATGCCGCGTGACATTCGTCAGAAGGTCAACTTCGATCACCCGGACGCGATTGACAACGATCTGTTGGTCGAACATGTCCGGGCGCTCAAGTCGGGCGCGGCGGTCGAGTTGCCGATCTACGACTTTAAGCATCACGTCCGCCTGTCTGAGACGCGGCGGATGGAGCCGAAGTTAATCACGATCATTGAGGGCATTCTGGTTTTCGCCGAGCCGCGACTGCTCGCGGAAATGGACATCAAGGTTTTCGTTGACACGCCGGACGACATCCGGTTCATCCGGCGTCTGCGGCGCGATGTGGCCGAGCGTGGGCGCACCGTCGAATCTGTGATCGAGCAGTATCTTGTGACCGTGCGTCCGATGCACATGCAGTTCGTCGAGCCGTCGAAGCGTGTGGCCGACGTGATCATTCCCGAAGGCGGGCACAATCTGGTGAGCATCGATCTCTTGAGCGGGAAGATTCGCGAACGCCTCGCTGGCGAGCGTGCGCGCGGGACGGCGACAACAACAAGCGGTTGAGAAAAGGGAGGGAAGGGGTTTGACTGTAGCGAGCATAGCGGAGACCGCCGACATTCTGGCGGCGGCGACCGGCGCGCGCAATTGCGCGCTGGCGCTTTATTCAAAATTCTGTGTCGGCGCGGCGATTGAGACTGAAGACGGGGCCGTTTATACCGGCTGCAATATCGAGAGCGCGGCTTATGAACTGACGATGTGCGCCGAGCGCGTGACGATCTGGAAGGCGCTCTCGGAAGGCGCACGGCGTTTCCGTAGGATCGCGGTGGTGGCCGACACCGGACAACTGACGCCGCCCTGCGGCGCGTGCCGGCAAATCATCTGGGAGTTTTGCGGCGACATTCCCGTGGTGCTGGGCAATTTGCGCGGCGATACCGAAACATTGATGATGAGCGAACTGCTGCCGCGCCCTTTCGACGGAAAGTTTTTAGCAGAGATCGGCACAGAGGATTGAAACGATGGCGGAAGCGACCGAGACGCAGCAGGCGGCAAAAGACGGCGGCGAAGCCGGAACAGCCGTCGAGCGAGTACTCAATCAGTATGTCGGCAACGCCATTCACCTGTTTTTGTCGCTGCTCGCCATCATTATTCTAGGCGTTGCCATGATCGCCACTTACGACACGGTGGTGCGCGACATCCCGAAGCTCTTTGCGCCGATTGACGAGTACAAAGTGCTCTACGACTTGATCGAGAGCTTACTATTGATCGCGATTGCCGCCGAACTAGGTTTGCTGCTGCTCTTTCACCGCACGAGCGCGGCGGTGGAGGTGATCATTTTCGTTATCGCGCGCAAGATCGTGAGTCCTGAAAGCACCGCGCTCGACGTGTTCATTAGCGTCGCCGCGCTTGCCGGCTTGCTCATCGTGCGCTTCTACTTTCTGCCGGGCAAGCCAAAATAATTACAACTTCGCAGAGACTCTGAAGAGTGTCTCTTCATTCTTAAAGAGCGGCGGAGAACAAATGGACAGGATTCACAAGATTACCAAAATAGGCGTTGGCTTGAGTGGTCGTCCTATCCTGTTAATCTTG
>JACCRA010000678.1 GCA_013813825.1 Pyrinomonadaceae bacterium
GTAAAATCCGCCGTCTCGATGACGCACGGCCCGCCAATTAAAGTCAGCGGCTGCCCATCGCCGATGATCAAGTCGTCCGTGATTTGAGTTTGAATCATCTGCTTCTTTGGCTATCTGAATCTGAAGAACGCTTAGAGACCGTTGCGGACGATGTCGTGCAGGCGCAGCAGGCCGACGCAACGCCCGTCCGTGTCGTCAACTACTGGCAGCACGGAAATTTGCGATGGCCGGTTCTCCATCAGTTGCAAGGCACTGTAGGCGAGCAAACTTGGCGCAACCGTCACCGGTTCAGGCGTCATGATCTGCTCCGCGCGGAGGCCGGAGATTTTTTCCGGCTCGACCTGCTGCACCGCCCGTCGCAGATCGCCGTCCGTGATGATCCCGACAAGGCGTTCGCCTTCATTAACCACGCTGACCGCGCCGAGGCCGCCCCGGCTAATAGTTGTCACGACTTCGATCCACGAGGCCTGCGGCGAAACCAGAGGGTTATCCGCCCCGCCGTGCATCAGATCAAAAACTTTCAGCGACAGGCGCTTGCCTAAGCGGCCCGCCGGATGGTTCAAAGCGAAGTCTTCCGGCGTCAGCCCCTTTAATTGCATCAGCATGATCGCCAGCGCGTCGCCAAGCGCCAGCGCGACAGTGGTGCTCGTGGTCGGGGCCAGGTTGAACGGGCAGGCTTCCTGATCAACCGCGGCGTCGAGAACCACGCCGGCGCTACGCGCGAGCGTCGAGCGCAAATTGCCGACGACAGCGATCAGCGGCACGCCCCGGTGCTTCAAGTACGGCAGCAATGCGATCAACTCATCGGTCTCGCCGCTGTTGCTCAAAGCTATTGCCACGTCTCCCGCCGTCACGATGCCGAGGTCGCCGTGCAGCCCGTCGGACGGATGTAGATAGACGGCGCTCGTTCCGGTGCTCGTGAAGGTGGCGGCGATCTTGCGCGCCACAATCCCAGACTTTCCGACGCCGAGCAGCACCACTTTGCCGCGACAGGCGGCCAGTAACTCGACGGCGCGCCCCACCTGCTCGTGATCAATCCGCTCCGCGCATCGCGTGATCGCATCGGCTTCCAGCTTCAGCAACTCGACGACGCCGAGGGCGTTGGCATGTTCCGGCGTCAAAGTCATCTCTCAATTCAAGTACTTTTCCGGGACATTTGCTTCTGGCGAGCGCGCGGGGCAAGTCTTCCGGCGAACGCGCGAGGTATTTGAACATCTCAAAGGCGAGATGTGAAGCGGAGAGCGATGCGGTGAACAACCGTGCCACGATGCAACGCAAGTGGTCTTGACACGTTCGCGACCGAATCCATAAACTCCCGCCGCGGCCATCACGGCAACAGGCCGGCACATAAAATTTATGGACAAACTTTTCATCACGGGCGGCGCGGGTTTCATCGGCTCCGCTTTTGTCAGTCTGGCGCTTGCGGAATTTCCCCGTTGCCAGATTACCAACTTCGACGCGCTGACTTACGCCGGCAACCTCGACAACCTCGAAGGAATCGGCGAGCATCGCCACCGCTTCGTGCGCGGCGACATCGCCGACCGTGACGCGGTGCTGGCCGCGCTCGGCACGGAAACCGACGCGCTCATTAACTTCGCGGCCGAGTCGCACGTGGATCGCAGCATCGCCAGCGCCGACGAATTTTTGCGGACGAACATCAACGGCACACAGGTGTTGCTCGACGCGGGGCGCGCGCGCGGCGTTCGTCGTTTCGTGCAAGTCAGCACCGACGAGGTGATGGGCAGCCTACCGGAAGACGAGAACGCTTTTTTCACCGAGGATTCGCCGTTTGCGCCAAACAGCCCGTATGCTGCGTCGAAGGCCGCCGCCGAGCATCTGGTGCGCGCCGCGCGTCACACCTTCGGGCTGGATACCGTCATTACGCGTTGCGGCAACAACTACGGGCCACGCCAGTTCCCGGAAAAGTTTCTGCCGCTGATGCTCTCAAACGCGCTCGGCGACGAAACGATCCCCGTCTATGGCGACGGGCTGAACGTGCGCGATTGGATTTACGTCGAAGACCACTGCCGCGCCATCCTGCTCGCGTTGCTGGAAGGACGCGCGGGCGAGACTTATAACATTGGGGCGCGCAACGAGCGGCGCAATCTCGAAGTCGTCGAGTCAGTGCTGCGCGCCCTTGATAAGCCATCTTCGCTGATCAAGTTCGTCAAAGACCGCCCCGGCCATGACCGCCGTTATGCGATAAACCCATCGAAGGTGGAGACGGAACTCGGCTGGCGTCCACGCGAGACATGGGAGAGCGGCTTACAGAAAACCATTCGCTGGTACGCCGATCACCCGCGCTGGATCGAGCGCGCGCGGAACGGCGACTACCGCGATTACTATGCCCAACACTACGGCGCTCTGTGATTGCGGAATATGGAACTCGGATTACTGAAACATCCGGTCTTACTCTGTAACCCGCAAGCGAACAAACTCTAGGCTTTAGAAGTTTTATGAGAATTTTGTTGACTGGCTCCGCCGGGATGGTGGGTCGCGCGGTCGCCGGGCACTGCGCCGCGCTGGGCGATGGTGTGTTCGCACACGACCGCCACGGCCTCGACATCACCAATCCAGACGAGGTGGCCGCTGTCTTCGACCGCGAACGCCCCGAAGCTGTGATCAACTGCGCCGCGTGGACCGATGTGGATGCGTGCGAGAGCGCTCCATCGGGCACACAGGCCATCCACGCCGGGGCCGTGGAAACGCTGGCGCGTCACAGTCGTCGCCACAACGCGGCCTTCGTCACAATCTCGACCGACTACGTCTTCGACGGGGAGAAGGAAGGCTTTTACACGCAGCGCGACGATCCAAATCCGCGGGGCGTCTATGCTGTCTCGAAACTCGATGGGGAACGCCTCGCGCGCGACGCTTACGCCCGCAGCATCGTCGTCCGCACCGGCTGGATTTTCGGGCGTGGCGGGCGCAATTTTCTGAGCCGCGTCGTCGATCTGGCGCTCTCCGGCCAGCCCATCAAAGCCATCCACGACGCCTACGGCACGCCGACTTACGCGCCCCATCTCGCCGGACGTTTACGCGAACTCGTCGAGCGCGACCTGCCTGGCATTTATCACGTGACGAACGGCGGCGCGGGCACCACTTTTGAAGAGTTCGCGCGCGCGGCGCTCGCCATCGCCGGCTGCTCCGACGCACAAATCGAAAGCGTATCGATTGACTCGCTACGGCGTCCCGCACCGCGACCACGCAACTCGCGCCTGCGCTGCCTCCTTTCGGAACCCGCCGGCCTTGCCCCACTGCCGGATTGGCGAACGGCGCTCACCGAGTTTATTGCGGAGTGCCGAATGCGTAGTGGGGAGTGAAAGACAATCCACAAAACCAACTGTTTCTTTTGTCCCGCAATCCAAGTGTCCGCAATTCCCCGATGTCCTTGCCGTCTGGTATCATGCAAGGCCTCAATAGTTTGCGGCACAACCGCCGTCACCACCGGTGCTGATCACTGATCAGCCCAACTAGGTAAGGTTTATATCGAGATGTCTCAAGATAATCGCCTGATGCCTTTGTCGCCGACAGCCGCCGCCGGCCTTGACCGCCCGTTGCGCGATCTGACGCAATCGCCCGCCATCGCTGCCTCCGGCGGCACATATCTCGGCCTTGAGCCGACGCACCTGCGCGACTACCTCAACGTCGTCTGGAAACGCAAGTGGCTGCTCCTCAGCCTGCTTGTTGTCGTTACCACGCTGGTCGCGATTCAGATGTACCGGATGCCTTCGATCTACGAGGCCGAGACGATGATCCAGATCGAGCCAAAGACGCGGATCGGAATCAAGACCAAAGACATCGTCATCAATCAAGGCACCGATCCGGGCTACTGGAATACGCAACTGCAACTGTTAGAAAGCCCGCGCCTCGCACGGCAAGTGATCATGCGCCTCGACCTGTTGAATAACCCGGCCTTCATCGGCGAGGAGCGCGCGGGGCTGTTGCCGGGCTTGAGCCGTCTCTTCTCGCGCCGCCAGACGCCGGCCGCCGCGCCGGAAGCGGAAGGCGGGCTGACCGTCGCCCGCGACGACGCGCCGGCAACTGCACAGGAGCAACTGTCTCCCGAACGATTAGCGCGCTTGGAGTCTTACGAGAATGCCATTCTCGCCGGCCTGACCGTCAAACCGCGTGAGCGGACTAATCTCGTTGACCTGAGCTACCAGCACACCAACCCCGAGCTGGCGCAAAAGATCGCCGACACATTTGCCGCCGTCTTCATCGAGAACGACCGGCAGCGCGAGAACACGGGTTCGGAGACGACGAAAGACAAACTGGCCGAGCAACTCATCACCTTGCAGACAAAGCGGAGCGAGCTAGAAAATAGACGCATCCAGTACATGAAAGATCACAACATTCCCCTCAAGGATATGAAGGGGCTGAATGTGGTGGCGGAACGCTTGGGGATTACCAGTACCGAGGCGCTCGCCGCCGAGAGTGAAGTCAAAAGGCTGCAAGCCGCCTATGACGAAGCGCGTATCGCGAGCGACGACTTTGCGATCCCCGAAGTGCAGAGAGACCCGCAGGTCCAATCGATCCGCGATAAGCTGCGCGGGATGGAGGAGCGGCGTGCGGCGCTCCTTGTTCAATACACTCCGCGTTATCCGGAAGTGATCAAGATCGACGAGCAGGTTAAACAACTCGAAAGAGACTTGACCAAAATCAGGGCTGACATCAAGAACAATATGGCGTCCAGTTTGAACGCCGCGAAGCGGAAGGCGGCTCAGTTTAAAGACTCTTATGCGGGAGAGCGAGTAGCGGCGACCCGGCAGAGTCAGGACGAAATCTCGCTCAACAGCATCGAACAAGAGCTTGAGGCCACCAGGCAGAATTACAACGTGGTCTATCAGCGCACCCAAGAGATGGAGGTAGCGGGCGGGGATCGCGCCCCCGACAATATCACCATCCAGACGCCCGCGCGCCTGCCGCGCGAGCCCATCGGACCACCACGCGTTCGCAACATCGTCATCGCCTTCCTGCTCGCGCTCGGCGCTGGCGTCGGCCTCGCCTTCCTGCTCGATTACCTCGACGACACACTGAAATCTGTCGATGACGTGGATCGCCACATTCACTTGCCGACGCTCGCGTTAATTCCATCGCCACGCGCCGAACGCCGCCTTG
>JACCRA010000679.1 GCA_013813825.1 Pyrinomonadaceae bacterium
CTTGCCGGCTCTGCGCCGACCAGAGCGCGCCGAAGTCGTAGTCGTAATCGGCGAGCGTCGCAAATTTCTGACGCAACTCGCAGGCGCGCACGTCGCCGTTGTAGTCGATGACGGCGGCGGTCTCTCCGGCCGTGCAAGGGAACGGCCACGCCGTCGGGCGCTCGAAGTTGGCGAACTGCGTGCGGTAATGCGTCGTGATCGCGCCGACATAGGCGACGTTTTTGACGAAGCGCATGCCGGCGTCGTCACCTGCGAACATGCGCTCGCCGTAACGCTTCGTCAGCGCCGAGACGCGCGCGTACATTGGCGGCAGCACGGCGGGCGGTACTTGCTTGATTGCGGCTCCGGCCTTCGTCTTGCCGCGGATGATGTTGAAGTAGTGGCCGTCGAGTTGAAAATTCTCCCACAGGTAATTTGAGAGCTGTTCGATCTCCGTGTAATTTTCGGCGCAGACGACGGTGTTGACGTTGAGTCGAAAGCGATCCGCGAACTTCGCTTTCAGCGGGTACAGGGCGCGGACGCAGTCGAGCGTCTTGTCCCAGTTGCCGGGCACGCCGCGAATTTTGTCATGTGTCTCGCCGTAGCCGTCGAGCGCGACGTTCAGATAAAGATCAATTTCGGGATGCGTGCCGAGCGCGTGGGCGACTGTCTCGTAAACGTGGGATTTGATCAGCGCGTTGGTCGGGATGATGACGCGGCGGACGCCGTTGCGTTTGACGAACAGATCGATGATGTCGTTGAGGTCGCGCCGGAGCGTCGGTTCGCCACCTGAGAGCCAAAGGTCGGTGATTGGCGGCATGGTGCGGGAAACTTTGTCTAACTGCTCGAACGTCATATCGCCGGGACGGTTCAGTTCGTCCCAGTAGAAGCAGGTCTGGCACTTGGCGTTGCAGCGCGACGTGACGAACAGGATCACAGTGCCGAGCCGCCGTTCGCGCCCGGTCGAACGGAGAAGTTGCACGAGTTTAACGGCTCTGTTTGGCATGACGGGCGCGATTACTTGTTGTCGGAGATGGTTTCTGTGTGACGCTGTGGATGATGACAGTTTCAGTCGGCGATTTCAATTCGTAGTTGATGCCGCGCCATTCGATACGCCGCGAGCAGGCGGCGCTGATCGCATTCGCCAAGTAGATGCCGGCCGTTAGCGGCCACAGCGTGAGATGCGCGAGCGCGTCGCCGACAGTCAGACGCTCGCCGCCTGCTGTGAGCGGCAGCGAGACAGCGCGCAGGCGCAACGCCGCTTTGCCCGCGCCCAGAAGGAAAATAACGAGCAGCAACGCGAGCGGAATCAAGAACGCTTCGCCTTGCCACGCGCGTTTGCTGACGACGGCGAGACCACCGAAAAAAGTGGCGACGAACAGCAAGTTGCCCGCGAGAATGATCCGCCACAAGGCCGGGGCATAGACACGCGTGATCTTGACTTGCCGCGTGGTGAACTCGAACAACTCTTTGAGCGAGCAGTCTTCGTGCGAAGAGGTGAGGCATTGCGGCACAAAATGAATCGGCAGCTTCGCCGCTTGCAGGGTGCGCGTCAGCACGAAATCATCCGAAAGCGTACCGCGCCAACGCTGTCTCATGTCGAGTTGGTCAAAAGTCTGACGGCGGATCGCGGTCGAACCGCCCCAGCAAAAATTCCGGTCGCGCCGAGCGCCCAGCGCCGAGGCGATTGAAGCGTTCCACACCGCGCGCAAGTGCGAGGCCAATCCGCCCGCGACGGGCAGAAACCAACGGTAGCCCGTCGCCGCCCCGATGCTTGCGTCCGCCAGCGGCGCGACGAGCGACCGCAACCAATCCACGCGCGGGCGCGCGTCAGTGTCCACAAAGACCAATACCTGACTCGATTGATCGATAGTCCACACGGCGGCGAGCAAGTTATGAACTTTTTGCCCGCTGTCGTTTGCCAACCCCGCGACCACCACGCGCGCTGTCGGCAAGTTGCCTGCGGAAGGACGCGCGTCGAGAGCTTGATTAACGACCCGCAACGCCGGATCGCTGGCGTCGTCAACTACGAACACGACTTCGTAAACCGGATACTGCTGTTCCAGAATGGCTTTCAGATTATCTCGTAAGCCTTGATCGACGCCCCGGCACGGCACGATGACTGAAGCACGCGGTGTGAAATCGACCAACGGCCGTTTCATCTCCCGGCGCACGTAAGCGAGATAACGGAACCCACCGACGAGCGATGCGATGCCTTGCCAGATGAGCAGTGCTCCAAAAAAATAAAAGCCCCACATAAAAATGCGGCGACGCGGCTGAATCGTGCTCCACCCGGCGTCGCCGTCTTTTCCTGCCGTCCTATTTCGTGCTCGTTACTTCGCTCTCTCGGCCTCGAAAGTCGAGCTATCTCCGAGATGAAACTTGAATTTTCCCTATACCTGATCCTTCTCTTCCAGCCTTACCCATCCGCTGCCGGATGCCGGATCACACTCGTCGTTCCCTTCCCAAGTGAACTCGAACATCTTGCCGTCCGCGTCGAACTCACCATCAAGTCCGCCGGAGACGAGGCCGAACTGGAAACTCCCCGTGCCGGTCGGCTCGATGGTAATGTAAGCCTGTACTTCCATGTTGAAGTAGTCTTCGTCCCACGTCTCCATCTCGGAGATGTGCCACGTCCCGACCAAGCCCGGCGCACGTTGAGTCTTCTTTTTCATCGCGGAAAACTTTTCCTAGCGCAATGCCAGAGCGCCGCCAGCGGCGAGCGTCGAGATCAGAATCTCCGCCATCTTGATAAACGGTTGCGGA
>JACCRA010000687.1 GCA_013813825.1 Pyrinomonadaceae bacterium
CCGTCGCTTCTTCATCAACCGAGCCGCATCCGACCAGTTTCTACCGCGTCGGTGCGGGCGACGTGTTGGACGTTCGACTCCTGAGCGCCCCGGCCAGTCAATCGACTCTTTACACGGTGACGGCAGGCGGACTGTTGGAGTACCCGCTGGCGGGCGACCCTGTGCCGGTCGCTAATCTCACGCCGGAAGAGATTGCGGCGCGTCTCGCCGCCGAGTTGAAGCGCCGCGCGATTGACGAGAATCCCGAAGTGATTGTCGGCGTGCGCGAGTACACCAGTCACAACGTCATCGTCAGCGGTTTGGTCCACGATCCGGGGACCAAAGTGCTGCGCCGCGAGGCAGTGCCGCTCTATGTCATCATCGCCGACGCGCAGCCGCGTCCCGAAGCCGAAGAAGTGCGGATCGTCTCTCTCTCCGGCCAGAAAGCTATCATTAGCCTCGGCGACGTGGCGGCGCTCAACCTGCTCGTCCGCCCAGGGGATGTCATCACCGTCGAGAAGAGCCTGCCGCGGTTTTTCTACATTGGTGGACTGGTGAGCGCGCCGGGGCAGAAAAATTTTCGCGCGGGGTTGACGCTGACTCAAGCCATCCTGTCGTCTGGCGGAGAGCTTTCGCGCGGCGGCACCGTCCATCTCCTGCGGCAAGACGACAAAGGCTTTCTGACCACTACGACTTACAAACTAAAGAGCTTGACCGCCGGCAAAGAAGCTGATCCTTTAATCCGGCCGGACGACCGGATCGAGGTGTTGCAACAGTAGCCGGATGAAAAGCTATCTGTCAGATGGCGAATGGCGAGTGTCAAGATTTTAACTTTGGGGATTGTCACCGTCGTGAGAAACGAAGTAGAGCTTAAACTTTCGACTTGGCCGCTACGTGGCCGTGCGGGTTCGCGGGAGGTCTGTCATGTCTAGCGCCGTCTCTATTCGTCAGCAAGCAGTCGTCGAAGAATCGCACGCCCTCGCGCGGGCGGCGGAAGGCGGCGACCTCGATGCCGTGAAAATGTTATTAGCCGCGGGCGCTAACGTCAACGCGGCGGGCGCTTACGGCAAGACCCCTTTGATCGCGGCGGCGGCGCAAGGCCACGCCGGGATCGTGCGCCTGTTGTTGGAGCGGGGCGCGGAGATCAACGCACGCAAGTCCGACGGCTTCACCGCCCTCATCAGCGCCGTCTTCTTCGGTCACGAAGAAGTGGTGCGGACGCTGCTGGCTCACAACGCCGATGTCTCTCTGGCTGACCGGACGGGATCGACCGCCTACAACTGGTCCCTTTCGAGAGGACTGCCCCAACTCGCCAAGTTGCTCAAAGGTGGCGGCACCGCTTCCACCGTGCCCGCAACTCCGGTTCGTTCCGCCCCGCCGCGTCGTGTTGAGCCAGTCGCGCTTCCTCAAGAGATTGCGCCGAGCGAATCCCCGGTGAAAGCTGAAACTGATTTCGTCGCGTCTCCACCAGTCGCGGACAAGTCGGCTGCTGCTGCTGTTGTCGTCGCGGCGGAGACTCCTGCTGCTGCGGCAACGGCGGTTCCCGTTGCATTGGAGAGCGCCGAGCCTGTCAGCATCATGCCGCCGCCGTCGCCGGGTGGCGAGCCGGTCAACGTGCGGCCGCCACTACCACCATCGCCGCCATCGCCGCCGGTCACGGTAGTGCCTCCGACGAGTGAGTTGATCAGTGAGTCGCCGCTACGGGTGAAGTCAATCGCCCGTCGCGCGCCCCGATTCGCGCGGCTCTTTCAGCCGGCCGTGGGGCGCGTTAGAGACAGCGTAACTTGGCGGCAACTCTGCGCCGCCTTTATCATCGGCGGTCTGGCGGGCGGCGTGCTTGCCCTCGCTGTCGGGGTGTATGAACCGCCGACTGCCGCCGCGCCGAATCCTGTTGTGGCAACTGCGACTACCGGGGCTGGCACACAGCCGGAGCAGTCGCCGTCTTCGTCCACGAAAGCCGCCGATCAAGATGTGCGGAAAACGAAGCCAATTCAAACTCAAAATTTAAAGAGCGTTGCGCCCGCATCACGCGAAGCGGTTGCCGCGTCCGATTCCGCTCCTAAATCAACCGCCCGCGCGAAAGACAAAACTGATTCCGTCTCATCCGCGCCACCGTCAAAGGCGGCGCACGCTACCATCGAGCGGCAACGGGAAGAGCGTCGCGCGTCGTCGTCGCCGGCCACGGTGAAAGCGGCAGCGCCGGAGAAGCCGAAGAGTCAGCCGAAGCCTGCGTCCAAGACGTCAGCCGAGCGACCCGCCAGCGCCGCCAGCGCCGCAGCCAAGCAACCTGCGACAGAGAGTTTCAAGGCGCGCCCGACTGCGCCGCCATCATCACCACCACCAACCACCAAGCGGACGGAAAGGTCTTCCGCGCCGCCATCAAATGCGCCGCAACCGACAGCTTCGCCGGCCAAGAAAGTGATCCGCTGGCCTTAACCCATTCATGCTGACGGCTGATCTCGCACAAAGCTGGCAGCGCGGCGGCAAGATCGGCCCGCGCCTGCTCGACGCTCAAGAGCGGCGTGCTTTGCAGGAGGCCGCCGACTTGATCGCGGTCTTTGCCGCACACGTCGGGCAGACGCGCGCGGCGCTCGAACAGACGCTGCTGGAATACGTCGGGACGGGGACGGACTACCGCGTGATGCGCGGCTTGATCAAACTGCTGACGGATCGTTGCAAGTTTCAAATTGGCATTGAGATCGAGCCGTTCGAGATTCGTCGCGCGCTGTTCCTCAAGGCGCGGCACACGCACCCACTGGCGGGCGAAAGGGCGGATGTCTTGCGCGGGGAAGTCGTCGCCGCTGCTGCCGCCGAACTGCAACGCGCGCCGGAAGAGTTAATCGAAAATCTGTACGCCGATCTGCCGAAGAACCAAAAGCTCGTCGAGTTCGAGGAATTGACGGCGGAAGAGTTGCTGCACCTCTACAATGTCGCGCAGGCGCAGGCGCTCCTCTACCGCTGTTTGGAAATGCGCCTCTTCGTCGCGCCCCAAGAGCCGGAAGGCTACCGCGAACTGTTCGGCGCGATCAAAGCCTACCGTTTGATCCACACCGTCAATGGGAGTAGCGAGACCGGCTATGAAATCCGCCTCGACGGCCCG
>JACCRA010000696.1 GCA_013813825.1 Pyrinomonadaceae bacterium
ACGCGCTGATGGTGAAGGTGGAGCAGGCACTGGTGAAATTCGCCAACGCGCCGCAAGAAGTCTTAGCCTTGTGCGGTTTGCCGGCGAAACTGGCGCTGGCAGCTTAAGACCAGTTGCTCGGAAATTCTTTTTCTTAAAAGCTATAGCGACGGGTGAGGAGCGCTTCGGGGACGTGCTGTCCATGACTGGCGATGTGGCCGGCGCATTGGAGAGACAACGCAAGTCTCTCGCGTTGCGTGAGAGCTTAACGGCTGCCGAGCCACGGAACGCCGAACTGCCACGCGAGTTGGCGACCAGCTACAACAAGGTCGGCGACACGCTGGGCTGGATGGGCGATTTCGCGGGCGCGCTCGCCAGCCACCGGCAAGCTCTCGCCGCGGCTGAAGCCTACGCGGGTCGCGCCGACGCCGCGAGAAGTCATATCAAGATCGGCGACATGCAGGTGGCGACGAAGGATACGGCTGGCGCGCTGGACAGTTACCGCCAAGCTATCTCCATCGCCGAAGCGTTGCTGGCGGTAGAGCCGGCGAACACCAAAGTCCGTCGCTACCGGGCCATGGGGTATGACAAAATCGGCGTCACGCTCTGGGCCGCCGAAGACCTGAAGGGGGCGGTGGAACATCACCGCAAGGCGCTCGCAGTTCGTGAAGAATTGTTAGCGACTGATCGCACGAACGCGCAGGCCCGCCGCGATCTGGCAGTCAGTTACGCCACCTTCGCCGACACCCTGCTGTCGTCGGGCAATGAAGCGGAGGCGCTATCGCGCATCGCACAATCGGTGGAGGTCTTCGAGGCACTGGCGGAAGCCGACCCCGCCAATGCGGGAAGCCGTGAAGACCTCGTCCTCGCTTACAACCGGGCCGGCAAGATGTTCGCCGCCGATGGGCAGTTAAGGCGCGCGGCGGACAACTATCGCAAGGCGCAAATGATCGCCGAGAAACTATCGGCGGAAGACCCGTCGAACATTGAGGCTCGCCACGCCTTGGCCGATTCCTACAGCCGGCTCGGCGCGGCTAACGCGACGATGGCGATTGACCAAAAAGATGCGGTCAGTGCGCGCCGCGCGCATTGGAGCGAAGCGTGCTCATGGTATCAGCGTAGTCAGCAGCTCTTCCGCGAGATGAGCGAGCAGGGAGTTCTGCACGGCAGCTACGCCGGAAAGCCTGCCGAGATCGAACGAGAGTTGACGAAGTGCGAAACGGCGCGCGCGACATTACAGTAGTTTAGCTGACAGGCGCGCCGGCCAACATGCCGCTCTTGCCGGGGCACGGACATCCTTGCCCGCCAAGCTCGCGGGCGAGTTCACAAACTTCCGCGGTCAGGCAAGGTTGCTTGACCGCGCCCTCCAACAGAACGCTTATTGCTACGTCCGCGCCACGGAAGTCGGCGGCACGCATCCGGCGCTGTTAGAAGCGATGGGCTACGGCAACTGTGTGTTGACGCTTGCCACCCCGGAGAACCTCGAAGTGGTCGGCGAGGCCGGCCTCACCTGACGCCGCCGCACCAAACCTGCCGGAACTCGATTGACACGCTCGAAAAGACTGTTTACCTTTCGCTTCAGTTCTAGGAAACTGCATTCCTGAGATTAAGCCGCGCGAAACTCTGACTATCTGTGGTGGAGTTGTCGCATTCCGGTTATGATGCGGGACACTGAACTGTCTTCCGTCTTAAACGCGGTGATCATTTAGCTGAATTCCAATCCGTCCGGTTGAGAAGTCGTGAGGCTGAGACAGGGGCTACTCTGCCAGTTCTCAGGTTTCTAGTAAGAGATAATATGAATCAACAGAGTGCTCTGACTCAGGCAGCCTTTGATTCTTTATTAGCTTGGCTTGATGCCGATCGCGATCAGGCCGGAAAAAAGTACGAGAACATTCGCCAACGCTTGATTAAAATTTTTACCTGTCGTGGCCGCCCCGACGCCGAGGAACTCGCTGATGAGACTATCAACCGCGTGACCATAAAAGCGCCGGAGGTGGCGAAGGAGTATGTCGGTGATCCCGCCCTTTACTTTTACGGAGTAGCCCAAAAAGTTTACTTGGAATCTTTAAGGAAGCGTCCCCCCGCCGTCGTGCCTGTCGAGGCCGCGAGGTCAGACGAAATCGAACAGGAGTTTGAATGCCTTGAACGCTGTCTGGAACGGCTGTCCCCGAGCGGACGGGAACTGGTCTTGGAGTATTATCAGAATGACAAGAGGGCGAAGATTGACCACCGGAAGCAACTGGCTCAGAAATTAGGAATCGCACAGAATGCGCTCCGCCTCCGAGCGCATCGCATCAGGGCTACCTTGCAGCAGTGCGTCCAAGAATGCCTTCAGCAAAGCCTCCCGGTGTGAAACAGATTGCGGTTATTTCTCATACTCTTTAGAAGGGCTAATGCGAGTATCAAAGCCTTAACCTAATGACAGAGTCCACAGAGGAAAACAACGAGATAAAGCAATACCTGCTAGGAACTCTGTCGCAAGCAGCCCGGCAGCGGGTGGAGGAGCGTTTATTAATCGAAGAGAGTTTCTTCGAGGAGGTGCTATTAGGTGAAGACGAACTGATCGACCAATATATCGATGGCGCGCTTTCAGATGAGAACCGCGATGAATTCGAGCAGCACTTCTTATCCACTCCGGAGCGGCAGCGGAAACTCAGGTTCGGCAGGGCTTTGAGCAGGTATATCTCCCGGGAGTCAGAAAATGCTGCTGACGAGTTCATCGAGACGCCGCATCTGTCGGCTGCCGTTGTGCCGCCGCATAGTCCCACTTGGGCCGAGCAATTCCGGGCATTTTGGAGGAGCCAGACTTGGGGACTTCGGGCCACCTTCGCGCTGGCGTTGATAGCCATTATAACCAGCGCCTTGTGGCTCTCCCGCACCACACCGTCGCCCCGGACGTTTGCCACGCTGGCCTTAACCATCAGTGCCAACAACCGGGCTGAAGGCGCTCAAGCGAGGAAAGTGACGCTCCCACTCAATGCCGATGCGCTCAGAGTTTCCTTAACGCTGCCCGATCAGC
>JACCRA010000119.1 GCA_013813825.1 Pyrinomonadaceae bacterium
AAAATGAGTTCGAGCAGCGCGCCTTTGAATTTCGCGCCGTCGAGATCAAGCGCGACGAAGCGCGGGCGACGCGGGCACGCCTCGAACTTGAGATCGAAGAGACGCGCCACAAGGCCGAGCACGCCGAACGCGCGCTGATGCAGTCGAAGAATGAGAAAGAGTACAGCGCCGCAATCCGCGAAGCCGACGCCGCGCGCAAACACGTCTCGCAATTGGAGACGCAAGTGCTCGAACAGATGGAGGTGCTCGAAGGAGCCGAAAGCAAGCTCGCCGAACTGTCGCCTGAGATCGAAAAACTGCGCGGCGAATTGGCCGAAAAATTGGCCGCCTTTGACGAACAGACGAAGAGCCAAGCTGCCGAGATCGAGATCATCCGCGTCGAGCGCGAGCAATTGCTGGCCGCGTTGCCGAAGCCAATGAGTGCGCTCTACAGTCGCATTAGCTCCCGCATTCGCAACGGCGTCGCGGTCGCCGAGGCGCGCAACAATTCTTGCACCGCTTGTTTCATGACCCTCCGCCCGCACGTCATGTCTCAGATTCGCCGCGGCGACGAAGTCCTGACCTGCGACAACTGTAACCGCATTCTCTACTACCTCCCGGCGGAAGCGAACGTGTAAAGTCGAAAGGTAAAGCTGAAGGGTAAAAGGCGAAAGTGAAGGCGGGGTTGAACCGCTTTTCACTTTCGCCTTTCAGCTTTTTGCAGACGGTCTTGCCATAATTTTGCAAACCCCACGCGGCATAATACGCGCCATGAAAGAGTGGAAGGTGAGCAACAATTGAGCACGCCTCCTGTCATCGTCGAGCCGAAAGCGGAGCAGAGCGCTGTCGCAAGTGTCACGCGCGGCGCGCGGTCGCGCTGGTGGCGGCGGCGCGGGACGAAGCGGCGTGGTTTCTGGTATGAAGACCCCACCGGCCGCCGCCTGACCGACGCGACGCAAATCGAACGCATCAAGTCGCTCGTCATCCCGCCGGCGTGGACGGAAGTGCGGATCGCGCCCTCGCCGCGTAGTTCGCTGCAAGCCATCGGCGTCGATGCTGGCGGGCGCGTGCAACGCATCTATCATCCTTCCTTCGCCGCCAAACAACAGCGACGGAAATACGAAAAGATCACGCGATTCGGCGAGCAACTGAAAAGCCTGCGCCGCCGCACCAACGAGGACATCGCGCTCGAAGGTTTGCCGCGCGAGCGCGTGCTGGCCGTCGTCGTCCGCCTGATCAACGACCTCTATCTGCGGATCGGCTCGGAAGAGAGCGTCAAACGCTATCGCACTTACGGCGTCACGACGCTTCGCAATAAGCACTTGGAGATCAAGCGCGGCGGGCGGCTCGTCTTCAGCTTCGTCGGTAAACATCACATCAAGCACCGCCGCATCCTCGTTGATGAAGAACTCGCGGGGCTGCTGCGCGACATCCAAAAAATCGGCGGCTCTCGTCTCTTCCACTACCTCGATGAAAATGGCCGCGCCGTCCCAATCAAGCCGCGCGACGTGAACGACTACATCAAGGCCGCGACCTCTCCGGAATTCTCCGCCAAAGATTTTCGGACGTGGGGCGGGACGCTGCTCGCCGCCATCGAGTTAGCGGAACTAGGCAAGCCGGAAGGCGAGCGACAGGCGAAACGCAATCTCGTCAAAGCGATCCAGCGCGTGGCCGAACATCTCGGCAACACCCCGACCGTTTGCCGCGGCAGCTACATCCACCCCGTCATCATCGAACGCTACATCGCTGGCGTCACGCTTGAAGAGTTTCGACCGCGCAACCTCCGTCTGATCAAACGCCAGCAGCCCGAATACGAATTGGAAGAACTGGCATTGCTGAAGCTCTTTCGTACTCAGGAGTGAAACCTTCAAATAAAGATCGTCGCCTGCCAAGACAGGTTTATTCATTTTCCAAGACAGACAGAATAAACGGACAGGATGAACAAGATTAACAACATAGGCAGTGGCTTGAATGGCTGTCCTATCCTGTTAATTTTGTCAATCCTGTCTATATCTTCCGAGAATGAATCAACCCTTCTTCCGAGAAATCAGTAATGTGGTTTCGACTTCTGGCCCGTCTTCGCTCCGCGTCTCTTTCTGCCCTTCCGCTCGTCCACGCCCTTCAGTGAAGCGAGCGGCCA
>JACCRA010000713.1 GCA_013813825.1 Pyrinomonadaceae bacterium
GCCCTGCTCTACTCGGCGGCGCGTGAACTGCTCGCCACCGTGACAGGGCGTGGACCTTACCCCTCTGTCACTTTACCGTCCGTTACCTTCCTCCCATCGCTTACTGAAGTAGCTGAGCAAAAGCAAAGTGCCACCAACGACGCAAGACCTGCACGTAAGAAAACAGCAGCCAAGAGCAAGACAAAGCCCGCTCGAAAAACGTCAAAGAATTAGTCACCGACGTTTAATTGTGTGTGCGGTTATAGCATTGTTGACGGGTATGAGAGGTTCATAATGTCAGCAGTCCCCAGCCGCAGGTGGAAATGTTTCTCGATATGAGTTAGAGAGCTAACTGAGCCGCCGCTGCGGGTAGTGATGTGAAAGCTCAGCGGCTGATTCGCAGGGGCGAAGGGAAAATCCATGGCAACTTACGCGGAGATGAGCTTCCCCGTCAGGGCTTTTATGAAAGCCTACCCGTTCTCGCGTTACCGGAGCGAGCCGGTGCCGTGCGCGCGGCTGGGAAAACTGCCCAACGAAGCGCGTGTCGCGCTGGTGACGTCGGCCGGCTACCACACGCCCGCGCAACGCGGCTTCGCGAAGATCACCATCGGCGACCACTCGTTCCGCGAGATACCGGATGATGTGGACGTGAGCACTTTAATCGAGTCGCACAACAGCACTTCGTTTGATCACGCTGGCGTGCGCGCCGATCAGAATTTGGCGTTGCCGCTGGATCGCTTCCGCGAACTGGTCGGGCGCGGCGTGATCGGGCAAATGAACCGCCGCCATTTCAGCTTCATGGGATCAATCGTCAATCCCCGTAAGCTCATGCGCGAGACAGCGCCCGAAGCGGCGCGGTTGCTCCGCGAGGACGGGGTGGACGCCGTGCTGCTGACGCCTGTTTGACCGCTGTGTGTGCAGACCGTGTGTCTGCTCGCCGCCGCCATCGAACGCGAAGGAATCGCGACCGTCGCCATCTCGCTGCTGCGCGAAGTGACGAGCGAACTGCGACCGCCACGCACTCTGTTCGTCCCGTTCCCGCTCGGCTACCCGCTCGGCGCGCCGCACGACGCCGTCCTGCAACATCGAGTGATCGAGCAAGCCCTCGCGTTGCTGCACAGAACAGACGTGCCGGTGTTTGAAGATTTCAAAAGTTAATAACAGACTGCGCCGGCACGCAGGAATTTTGATTTCGGGGCTGAAGTTGAGCACTTACGACATCATCGTGATCGGCGGCGGGTCGGCCGGACTGGTGGCGGCGGTCGGCGCGGCGAAGTTGGGTGCGCGGGTCGCGCTGGTGGAGAAGAAGGCGCTTGGCGGCGATTGCCTGTACACGGGTTGCGTGCCGTCGAAGACGCTGATCCGGTCGGCGCGTTTTGCCCATGAGGTGAGCCGCGCGGCGGAGTTCGGCTTCGCGCCACTGGATTGGCAGTTTGCCGGCGACACGTTTGCCGCGATCACCGGGCGCGTCCGGCGAGTGATCGAGACTGTCGGCGAGCACGACGCTCCGGAAGTCTTTCGCCGTGAAGGCGTCGAAATCATCTTCGGCACTCCGCGTTTCGTCTCACCGCACGAACTGGAGGTTGAGCCGCTGGAAAGTGGCATGGGAGAGACGCCATATCTTCGCGCCCGCCGTTTCTGCATCGCCACCGGATCGTCGCCCGCCGCTCCGCCCGTCGAAAATCTACGCGAGACCGGCTTCATCACCAATGAGGAAGTGTTTCAACTACAGACGCTGCCGCGCGCCCTCGTCGTGCTGGGCGGGGGACCAATCGGGTTGGAACTCGGCCAAGCGTTCGCACGCCTCGGCAGCCGCGTCACCATCGTCGAGATGCGTGATCGCTTACTCCCCAGAGAGGATGCTGAAGTTTCGGCCTTGATCGAAAAGAAACTGCGCGCGGAAGGCGTCGAAGTCCTGCTCGACGCGAAGGCCGTCCATGCCTCGCGCACAACAGGCGACGGATCGAAGAGCGTTACAATCGAACAACACAACGCGCGCCGCGAGATTCTCGCGGACGAGATTCTCATCGGGACGGGGCGGCGACCGAACACGGAAAATCTGGACCTTGAAGCCGCCGGCGTGGCTTATGATGATAAGCGCATTCAGACCGACGCTTACCTTCGCACCACCGCCCCGCACATTTATGCCGCCGGCGACGTGACCGGCCATTTCCCGTTCACACACATGGCCGCCTACGAAGCCGCTGTCGTCGTCCGCAACGCTTTATTCTTCTGGCCGCTCACGCAGCAACTTGATTTCCGCGTCGTGCCGTGGGCGACCTTCACCGATCCCGAAATCGCGCGCGTCGGTTTGACCGAGCAGCAAGCCCGCGAGCGATACGGCGATGGAAGAGTGCGCGTCTTTCGCACCGAATTTGCCGACAACGACCGCGCGCAAACTGAAGCGGCCGGCGAAGGTTTTGCTAAGCTCATTTGCGCCGGTCGCCGTGAAGAGATCGTCGGCGCGCACATTATCGGCGCACACGCCGGGGAGTTGATCCACGAAGTCGTGCTCGCCATGAAACAACGCCTGCCCGCCTCCGCCCTCGGCGGCCTGATCCACATCTATCCGACGCTCACGCAAGTCAATCAAAGAGCCGGGCTTGATGCAGTGCTGGCGAAACTCGAGCCTTACCAAAAACACTTGGCGCGCTACTTTGCCTGGCGACGCTCGAAGCCGGGACGGCGTCAAAAGCAAGGATGAAGGCGGAAGGATGAAGGATGAAGAAAAGACTGAATGAGCGTGTCTTCATCCTGTCTTCCGCCTTGCCTTTCACTCCTCCTTGACGGTCGCGCCTTCCGCCGCACCTCTCCTCATTGCCCCACTACCAAAGTTAAAAAGGCAAAAGCGAAGAACGAGTCTTCGCTTTTGCCTTTTGCCCTCCAAACACAGAGCTTCGGAGTGCTCGCTGTGTTG
>JACCRA010000793.1 GCA_013813825.1 Pyrinomonadaceae bacterium
GCGCCACGCGACGCACTTCCAAGTCTTCGCCGGTCGTATCGTCTTGCAAAACATTCGCCGCGACTTCCTGCCTAAACGATTGATCGATGGCGCGCTGGCGGGCAATCGCGGCCAACCGCGCCAACTCGGCGCGGCGCGCGGCCTCGGCCCGCCGGCGGCGCTCTTCGGCTTCACGTCGCGCCTGCGCCAGACGCTCGCGCCGCGATGCCTGACGGTCTTTGCGCCCCCCCCCGGCGCGCCGGTCGTTCTTTTGGGCGCGCGTTTCTTTCGCTGAAGATTTTTTGTTGGAGGCTTGCTCGCGCTTGGCGTGCGAACTCTTTTCGGAGCGCGCGCCTTTCTTCGCCGGCGCGGCGGTCTTCGCGGCTTGGCGCGGCGCGGCTTGGCCGATGCTGGCTCCGAAACAAAAACCGAGTAAAAGGAAGAGGGGAAGGATAGGGGTGCGTAGCGTTCGCGTCATGGATGGAAACCTCTCTGGAAAAATCTGTCGAGAGTCAGGCCGCGTCTCAAGGTCAGGAGGCGCGTCCGCATGAGTGCTTGAGTTAAATGAAAATCCCGGCAACTGGGACATCCCTGCCAACCGGGGCGGGAGACGCGCCCGGCATTGCAATTAGCATCAAGTGATCTTGATCGATAAAGGCCGCCTGATGCCGTTCCTTCAAAGAAACTATCTTAGTTGAGCTTTAACCTTCTGAACCGGCAAGAGGGGAGAGACAATCCCCCTAAGTCTCCGAGGGGATTTGCGTTGGAGACAGTTGCGACTATAACATTTGAATTCTGAGACAACAACACATAAGTTCAAGCCAGCTCAAAGCAAGACGTAACGACTTCATCCGACGGGTGAATGTGGCTTGCGCTGTCCGCGTTAAGAGATGAATGTCTTCCGACTGCTCAATAGTTTTCGCGTGCGACTGCTGCTGGTGCTGGCCGCGCTACTCGTCGGCACGTTGGGCGTGCAGTTCTATTTGAATAGCCGCGCTGCCCAGCGCGTTGCCCGCATTATCGCCGCACAGGAGCAGGCGCTGGCCGCCGGCATCTCACTCGCCGCGCTAACCCTCCCGACGACTAAACGGCTTGAACTGTTCGACAAAGAGCGCGGGTTTAACCTGCGTGAGAAGTACGAGGGGCGCGTTACCAACGTCCTGATCGTGAAAGACGAGGGGAGCGTGCCCGGCCAACTCGACGCTAACGATCTCATTGACGACAGCCTCGCGCCCGAATTCATTCCAGAAACGCTTGATGACGGCACGGCCAAGTATTTCAAAGTTTCCGAAGCGCGGCTGCCGCGCATGATCAACGCCGATCAGGCTGAAATAATCGCCCGCCCGGTCGCGGGCGAGCCGCGCGCATTTACCTTCTCGGCCTCCACCAGTCGGGGACTCAACTTTATTATCGTCGTGCTCGGCTCGGCGACGGTGCCGGACAGTCAATTGTTCTGGCAATCGTTTCGCCCACTGCTCCCAACGCTGATCGTCCTGCTGCTCGCGATTTTCACCACCGGGCTGCTGGTGTGGCGCTTTACCCGGCCGATCAACGAACTGTCCAGCGCGGCCCGGCGGGTCGCGGCCGGTGATTTTAATTTCAACGTCCCGGCGGCCAACCGCGCCGACGAGATGGGCGCGCTGGCGGGCGTTTTCAACGAGATGATCGCTCAACTGCGCCGTATCCGCGAACTCGAAAGCCAGTTACACCAAGTCGAGCGGTCGGCGGTTGTCGGCCGGCTCGCCTCGGCCATCGCGCATGAAATTCGCAACCCGCTTAACTACATCAATCTCACCCTCGATCACCTCCGCACTTCGCTCGCGCCCGAAGACGAAAAGAGGCGCGAGCTGGTGCAAAAGCTGATCGACCAACTCAAATCGGAAGTCGCGCGCATCAACACGCGGATCACGGAATTTCTTAAATTCACGCGCCCGTCCAAACTCGAACTGTTGCCGTTGCCGCTACGCCCGCTGCTCGAAGACGCGCTCCGTCTTGTGAAGGCGCAAGCCGCCGAAAGCAACATCGAGACCAAGCTCGAAGAGCACGGACCAATGCCGCCCGTCCGCGGCGATGCCGAATCTTTACGATCCGTCTTCACAAACCTTATTATCAATGGCGTGCAGGCGATGGAGACCAGCGAACAGGCGGGCGGGCGATTAACGGTGACGCTCGAAGCAAACGGCGAGGGGCAGGCCCGCGTCCGTATCGTGGACACCGGACGCGGCATCGCGCCCGACCACCTCGCGCAGATTTTTGAGCCTTACTTCTCGACCAAAGAGACTGGCACCGGCCTCGGCCTCGCCATCGCGAAAAAGGCCGTCGAAGATCACGAAGGCACGCTCAGCGTCGCCAGCACGCCGGGCGCGGGAACAACTTTCACGGTCACATTACCAACGACGGAAAGAGGTCAGAGGTCAGAGGTCAGTAGTAAAACAAAGAGCAATTTGTCTTTTACTGACCTCTGACCTCCGACCTCTGAGGATTGAGAATGGCACGCAAAAGCATACTCGTGGTGGACGACGACAAGCCGCAGCGGGAAATTCTGGAAATGATTTTGGCGGGCGAGAGCTACGACGTCACCACGGCTTCGTCGGGCGAGGCCGCGATGAAGCTGGCGCGCGAACGGCGCTTCGATCTCGCTCTCAGCGATCTGAAGATGACCGGCATGGACGGCATCGAGTTACTGCAAAAGCTGCTCGCTTACGACTCGTCGATCATCGTCGTTCTGCTCACGGCTCACGGCTCGATTGACTCGGCGAAGGAAGCCCTGCGGCGCGGCGCGTTCGACTATTTGGAGAAGCCTTACGACCGTGAGACGCTGCTGGAAACTATCCGCCGCGCTCTGACCAAGCTTGACGCGCTCGACGCCGAGATCATCTCCGACTCGCCGGAGATGGAATCAGTCAAGAAGATGATCCTGAAGGTCGCGCGCTCCAGTTCGACCGTGCTGATTCGCGGCGAGTCGGGCACGGGTAAAGAACTAATCGCGCGGGCAATTCACAATCAGTCGCCGCGCGTCTCCGAGATGTTTCAGGCCGTGAACTGTGCCGCGATCAACGAGAATTTACTGGAATCAGAACTGTTCGGCCACGAACGCGGATCGTTTACCGGCGCGCACGCCGAGAAGAAAGGGCTGTTTGAAGTCGCGGATCGCGGCACGCTCTTTCTCGACGAGATCGGCGAGTTAGACATCAGTATGCAGGCGAAACTGCTGCGCGCCTTGCAAGAGCGCGAGATTCGCCGGGTCGGTGGCACGCGCCCGATCAAGATCGACGTGCGCGTGGTCGCGGCCACCAACCGCGACCTGCGCGCGATGGTCGCTGACGGCCGCTTCCGCGATGATCTCTACTACCGCATCAACGTCCTCTCCATCGACGTGCAACCCCTGCGCGAGCGCCGCGAAGACATCCCCGTTTTGATCAACTTCTTTCTCAAAAAACACACGCGCAACACTTCGCGTCTGATTCGCGGTTTGGCGCCGGACGCGCGCCGCGTCATCCTCGAATACGCTTGGCCCGGCAACGTCCGCCAGCTTGAATCCGCCATTGAACGCGCGATCCTGCTCGCGGAGAGCGATTTGATCTCGGTTGAAGATTTGCCGCTCGAAGTCCGTCAGGAGTCGCGCCCGTCCGCCGAGGGCGGCGGCTTCAAACTCCCGACCGAAGGCATCTCGTTCGAGGACTTCGAGCGCAACCTATTAATGCAGGCGATGGAGCGCACCGACTACAACATCACCAAAGCGGCCAAACTTCTCGGACTCACCTTTCGTACCCTGCAATACCGCCTTGAAAAATTCGGCATCAAGCGGCCGGACAAGAAAGGCGAAACGGAAGAGGAAGACACCGAAGAATGATGAATGCGAACTGATGAATGATGAATGGAAGGCACAAGCAAGCTGTCCGTCATTCATCATTCATCGTTTTTCTTCTGAGGGACGAAGAATGAACCTGATCGAAATTCTGGGTATTGGTTTGGGCGCGGCGTGGACGGCGGGGATCAATTTGTACGCGACCATCGCGGTGCTCGGACTGATGCAGCGTTTCGAGATTGCGCGATTACCGGGCGAACTGCAAGTGCTCGACAACCCGTGGATCATCGGCGTCGCGCTGTTCCTCTACGTCATCGAATTCGTCGCTGATAAAGTGCCTTACGTCGATTCGGTGTGGGACGCGATCCACACTTTCATCCGCGTCCCGGCGGGCGCGCTGCTGGCGTTCGCAGCAACCAGCGGCGTCGATCTGCCGCCGGCGGTGCAAATCGTCGCGCTGCTTATCGGCGGCGGCATCGCCCTCTCGACGCATGGGACCAAAGCGACCCTGCGCGCCGCCGCCAACACGAGTCCCGAACCCTTCTCCAACTGGGCGCTCTCGCTCGGCGAAGACGTGATCGCCATCGGCGCGATCATTCTTGCCGTGCTGCATCCGGTTGTCATTATCGGTGTCATCGCCGTCTTTCTTGTGATCCTCGCGTGGATACTCCCGAAGGTGGTTCGCGCCATGCGTCGCCTGTTCGCCAACGCGCGCTCTTACTTCGGCGGTCGCCGTCCGCTGGCACAGCCGTAACGCGAGTTGGGGAGAGCTTAATCTCGCTCGACAATTCGCGTTACTCCATTGTTCATTTGTCAGCACGAGAAAAGATAAGGAGTCGGGAACTTGGACAAAGTTAGCCTTGAAGAAAAACTCTCGTCGTTCAATGAACATTGGCGGCCGAAGATCGTCGGCCAGTTGAACGGGCAGGAAGTAAAGCTCGTAAAGTTTCTAGGAGAGTTCGTCTGGCACCATCACGACGATGCTGACGAACTATTCCTCGTCATCAAAGGCCGGTTTCGAATGGAATATGTAGATCGCGCTGTGTGGCTCGAAGAAGGCGAGTTTATTATCGTGCCGCGCGGCACACAGCACCGGCCGGTGGCCGAGGAAGAAGTGCAGGTGCTGCTCTTCGAGCCGGCCGCGACGCTTAACACCGGCAACGTCACCGGCGAGATGACCGCGCCGGCAGAGTGGATTTGAATTGTCCCTGCCACTTCTCCTGCCGCAACAACGGCGGCGCGTCGTTCATCGCCTTCCGCAATTTGCTCAAACCAGTTCGTTCATTCACCATTACGTTTTAGAAGTTCTCGGAGGTGTCGCGATGCGCCTGTCATGTTTGATCGTTAGTTTCGCGCTGGCTCTTGCCCTCTCAGGCTGTGCCCGCCAAGAATCGAGAAGCGCGGAGTCGGCTGGTGTTGCGGTGAGTGAATCGGCAGCGCCCGCCAATGCTGATTCTAGGGCACAGAGGGCAGAGCTTGATTTTCAACGTGTCTCGCTGAACCAAGCAGAGCCGCCGCAGCAGGCGACGACCGAACGTAAAATAATCCGCGACGCGGAGTTGTCTATTGAGACGCCCGCGCCGGCCGAAGGCCAACGCAAGCTCGCGTCCATCGCTGAAGCCAACGGCGGATTCGTCGTCACGTCCGAAGCGCAACAGCGCGGCTCATCCGGCGGAAATGTCGAGATAGTGAACATGCAGTTGCGCGTCCCGGCAGCGCGGTTCGAGGCGGCGCTCGGCGAGATTCGCGCCATCGGCGAGCGCGTTCGCTCGGAGAAGATTACCGGCAAGGACGTGACCGAGGAGTTCATCGATCTCGAAGCGCGACTCCGCACGCAACGCGCGCTCGAAGCGCAGTTTCTGGAGATCATGAAGCAGGCGAGCAAGGTGTCGGACGCGCTTGAAGTCAACCGCCAGTTGGCCGAAGTGCGAAACGAGATCGAGCGGGTCGAAGGCCGGCGGCGCTTCCTTCAGAATCAGGCGAGCCTCTCCACCATCAAGGTCACGCTGCAAACGCCCGCCCCACTTGTCGGCTCTGACACGAGCGGCTTCTTCCACAGTCTCAAGGAAGCATTCGGCGACGGCATCGACGTGGCGGTTTGGATTATCCTGACAGTTGTGCGCGTCGGCATCGCGCTGATTCCCGTCGCCGTCCTCGTCGCGCTGCCCCTCTATCTGCTCTGGCGATGGCTGCGGCGGCGCGTGCGGCGGACGAGATTGAAAGAGGCGGTCGCCGCCGCACCCGGCCACACCAATTAATGAGTGAACAGAATTATTTCGCTGTGCTGTTACACGAACGCCGTTGGAGCGTGGTCGCGGCATTATGTCTGTTGTTGGCGGCAATCATGCTGTGGCGTCGTCAGTTGGACGCGACTTTCGTGATCGCGACGCTCGGCGCGCTCGCTTGGTTTTTAGACATACGCAACCGCCTGCGCCTGCCGCACATCGAACCGGCCGCAGGCAGACATGAAACGGATGATGGGACGCACGATAAAAACATTGACGACCGTGAAGACAAGTAGGCAATTGGCAAGCAGTATCGCGCAAGGTCTCGCCGTGCTGCTTCTCTTTGTCGCGTCACTGACGACGGCGACGGCTAATGCTGCCACGACGCCCGAGGCGGAAGTGCGCGGCGCGGTCGAGCAGGCATTTCAGCAATTGCGCTCCGGCAATTATAACGCCCTCTATGACGGACTGCCGAGCGCGACGCAAAAGCGGCTCGCGCGCGAGCGATTCACGGCGGCGCTGGGTCGAACGCGCGATATATATGAGTTGGATCGCATCGGGATTGAGGCGGTGCGGGTGGCGGGCGATCTGGCTGTCGTCGATTCAATTATTTACGGACGAGCGCGCGGCCCGTTGGCGGGTGATGGCAAGATCGTCGCCCGGCAGTATCTCGTCCGCGAAGGCGGGCGCTGGCGCGTTACCACCGGCGACCGCGTTTCCGTCGCTCCGATGCTCGCGGCCAACCCCGGCTTCGCTAAGAAGTACCCGCCGCGCCAACCGCGCGTCTATCTCAGACGCGACGGCCGCTGGGTTGACGTGAGCAATTTGCTCGACACCACCAAGCGGCGTGCGTTGAAGTGAGTCAGATGTCCAATCGAGGTGACGAATAATGGATCGAGAAATTACAGTCAGATATTCTCCTGAACTTATAAAATTTGCTGTTTGGAAATTTTGGGCTCGTTCTATCGGTCTAGGGGGCTTTGTCGCGTTCGCGGTTACGTCGGTTGCCTTCGTATATTTTCTGGTAAGCGAGGATCGTTCGTGGCTGTTGGGCTTCTTGGCGGCAGTTGTCGGGCTTTGCTTAATTATCGGTATTCTGTCTTATTTCATTTATCTGAATCGCTCAATGGAAAAATTCAAACGAATGGAGGTACCTACAGCGAAGTTCCGGTTTACAGATGAGCGAATTGGGATAGAATCGAATATAGGTTGGACGGAACTTTCTTGGAAGATGATAGACAAGGTATGGAAATATCCTTCGGTGTGGCTGGTATTTATCGCAAAACAGGGTTATGTGACTTTACCAACTGCTGATCTTGACGAAGAGTTGAAGCAATTTATTACTCTCCAAGTAAAGGAGAGTAATGGGAAGACATCTAATCAGTCCTTCGAGCCGACCGCCCGATAGCTCCCCTTTCATCGTTGTTTTTGGAATTCAGGCTAGATGCTTCATGCGGGCGGCGGCTCAATTCCGAAGCTCACATCAAATCTTCAAATGATAATTGCAAATTGTCAGCCGCGTCAGGCGGACGGCGAGCGACGGAGCGGGCGGTCTTAACGCCGTCGAGCGCATCGCGGACGGACGGCAAGTGAAAGCGGAGCAGGTGCGAGGTGAGACGAACGACCGGAATGCGCCCTTCGCGCGCGAGACGCAGCACGGTGGACTCACTCACCTGCAAAACGGCGGCGAGTTGTCGCGTGGTCAGGAACTCCAAGAGCGCGTCGTTGTTGGCGGTGGAAACTTCTTCATTCACCGTTGGAATCCTTCGCCCCGACACTCCTACTGTTGTGGTTGCCGGGCGGTGGGCTTGAGCGTTAGCGCGATGCGGTAGATGGCGGCTCCTTCAATGCTCACGTCCTGAGTCGCCGGCTCCATCCCGTCCATTTTGGCGGTCACGCGGTAACGCGCGACTTCGGGCGTGAGGCGAAAGACGAACGCCCCGGTTTCACTGGTCAATCGCCCGTCGATCTTTTTAGCGTCGCCATCGGGTTCGATCCGCGCCAACTCAATCTTGACGTTGGGATAGCTGCGGCCGTCGGCGTTAAAGACGCTGCCACGCAGGAAGGCGATGGTGCCTTCGTCAATGGGCAGGAAGAGAGAGCCGCCTTTGATTGATTTTACTTTTCCGGCCTCGATGTCCACATCCTTAATTTCGGCGACACTCAGGCCCGGCTTGCGAAAGACCATCGAATAGCGCCCGGCGGCCACCCCCCGAATCTCGAACTGGCCTTTGCGATCCGTCTCGCCGCGCGCCACTTCCGCCTCGCCCTGACGGACGCTGACGTTGATTCCTGCGGCCGTTGAGCCATCGGGCACGCGGATTTTGCCTTTGACCCCGCCGCCAGCATTCCCGCCCTGAGCAGTGGCGAGATCGGCGATGAGGAGCAACAACAAACAAATTTTGATCGTTTGACGTGTCAGCATAAAATTTGAATCGTTCGACTTTCGGGGAGCAAGGGACAGTGAACAGTCCGCGCCAGCATTATACACAGAAGGCACGGCTGTCAGCGCCAGTTAACCGCGCGCCGGTAAGCGTCGTCACACGGGTTGATGCCTTGTTGCGCTCGCGGTGTTGCCTGCTGTTGCCGCTGGCACGCCCTCTCAGGGCTTGATAAGATGAGGCTGTCTTCCCCGCTCCGCAGACTGGCCGGTGTTCGGCAATATGGCTCGCTTACAATTTAATGAGATCGCAAGTGTTTCAGTCTTTGATCCCTCGGTTGCTCAGGCGGCGAAATCTCGCCAATTTTAGTTTTCAAAGTTTGCTGCTGCTGTGCGGCGCACTGTTGTTGATGCCGCCGTGCGTCCACCCGCAGGATGCGCCACAACAACCGGCGGCTGAGATGCAACGCCCGCGCCGCGCGCTGCCACTCGATCTCTTGCCGGATGACTCCGACGAAATTTACCGCGTTGACACTGACCTCGTCCGGCTCGACGTGACGGTGACGGACGCCGCCGGCCGGCCGGTGCGAAACTTGCGTCCCGGCGACCTCAAGCTCTATGAAGACGGCGTGGAACGCCCGCTTGCTTTCTTCAACGTCGAGCGGCGCGGCGGCGTCAAACGCCCGGTTGCCGTAGTCTTCGCGCTTGACGTATCGGGCAGCATCACGCGCGCGGAGATGATGCGGCTCGTGGACGCACTGAATTCCTTCATGCGCCGGCTGGAAGATCGCGATTCGGTCTTCGCCGTGATGAGCTTCGGGATGCAGGTCAAAGTGTTGCAGAAGTTCACCAACGATCAGCAAAAGCTGGAACGCGCCTTCGACAAACTGGCGCGTGAGGAGTACGGCCAATCGACGCACGCCTACGATGCCGCCGATGACGCCATCCGCCTGCTTGTTCGCAGCGCCCCGCGCACGCGCGAGCGTCGTCTTTTGAAGCGCGCCGTCGTGATGATCACCGATGGGTTCCCGGTCGGTGACACGGTCGCGCCCGAAACGGTG
>JACCRA010000154.1 GCA_013813825.1 Pyrinomonadaceae bacterium
GCGTGAAAACTGAATACAACATCGTCTCGCCCGGCTATTTGCAAACGATGAAGATTCCCCTCTTGCGAGGACGCGACTTTAATGATGCGGATAGAGACGGAGCGCCGGACGTCGCGATTATTGACGAAACGATGGCGCGTCGCTACTTCGCCGGCGTTGACCCACTCGGTCGGCGTTTCAAGGACACTGGCAAAACCTACGAAATTATCGGCGTCGCTCAGAGCGGGAGCTACCGCACGTTGAACAGCGAGCCGCGCCCGTTCGTTTACCTGCCGTTCGCGCAGCACGATGGGGCCGGTTTCAATTCCCGCATGTTGCTTCACGTCCGCTCCGCGAACAACGCCGCCGGCACTTATGCGGCGCTCCGCCGCGAGGTCGCGTCGATTGATCGTAGCATTCCGCTACAAGAGCCGATGCCGGTCAGCGAATACATCAATTTCTCACTTCTCCCCCAACGCATCGCGACAGGGGTGGCGGGCGTCTTCGGCCTCACGGGATTGGTCCTTTCCGGGCTGGGCATTTTCGGCTTGGTGAGTTACTCGGTCGCGCAACGCACTCATGAAATCGGCATTCGGATGGCACTCGGCGCGCAAAGAGCAGACGTCCTCAAATTGGTTTTGCGGCAAGGCTTGCGCGTCACATCGCTCGGCATCCTTTTGGGTATTGGGGGCGGGTTAGCCTTCACGCGACTTTTATCGAGTTTGCTTTACGGCGTCAGTCCGACTGATACAGGAACCTTTGTCGGCGTCTCGCTGCTGCTGGCTTCCGTCGCCATGCTCGCCAGTTACCTGCCGGCGCGGCGGGCAACGAAAGTCGATCCAATGATCGCGCTCAGATACGAATAGGAGAAGGCGATGACAACAATTTGGCAGGACGTGCGCTACGGCGTGCGGATGCTGGCGCGAAGTAAGGGGTTCACCCTCGTCGCCGTGCTCTCGATCGCGTTCGGCATCGGCGTCAACACGACGATCTTCAGCTTCGTCAACGCAGCGCTGCTGCGGCCGCTGCCCGCGCCGCGCCCGGAGCAGCTCGTGAGGCTGTGGGATGGTCAGTCCTCTTCATATCCGGACTACGTCGCCTATCGTGACGAGACGCAAGTCTCCGCGAATCTCGCGGCCTACGCGCAGCGGCCGATGAGCTTAACGCTAGGCGATGAGACGGAACGCATCTGGGGCGAGATCGTCACCGGCAACTACTTCGACGTGTTTGCCACCCCGCCCGCACAGGGGCGCGGCTTCCTGCCGGAAGAAGACCGCACGCCGGGCACGCACCCGGTCGCCGTCATCAGCGACGGCTTCTGGAAGCGACGCTTCAACTCAGACCCCGCGGCGATTGGCAAAACTATTCTGCTCAGCAATCAGCCTTTCACCATTATCGGCATTACGGCGGAGAACTTCGCGGGTGCCAACGTCCTCACGCCGCCCGACTTGTGGGTGCCGATGATGAGCGAGCCACTGGTCCAACCCGGCTCTGTTTCGCTGACCTCGCCAGACGACGGCTGGCTCGAAGTTCTAGGAAGACTCAAACCCGACGTGACGCCCGCGCAAGCGCAGGCCGCGATCAGCACGATTGCGAGCCGCCTCCACCAAGCGCGACGCGAACGCTTTTCGGAACCTGAAGGATTGATAGACAGGGATGCGACAATCGCTCCGGCACGCGGCCTGATGGTTCCGCCGCAGGGACGCACGACGGTTGTTTTCGTCGTCGGGTTGCTGATGACGGTCGTGACGCTCGTGCTGCTCGTCGCGTGCGCCAACGTCGCCAACATGCTGCTCGCCCGCGCCGCCGCGCGCCGCAAAGAGATCGCCGTCCGCCTCGCCCTCGGCGCGAGCCGCTGGCGCGTCGTGCGTCAGTTGCTGACGGAGAGTTTGCTGCTGGCGCTGGCGGGCGGCGTGACGGGTCTGCTGCTCGCGTTGTGGAGCGCCGATTTGTTGCAGAGCCTGCTGCCGCCAGCGTCCGAAGGAATGAGGGGGACACTCGATACGAGTCCCGACGGGCGTGTCTTCGCCTACACGTTGCTGCTGTCCGTGCTGACCGGCGTCGTCTTCGGACTCGTGCCCGCCCTGCAAGCCTCGAAACCGAATCTCGTCTCCGCGCTCAAGGATGAAGCGGTCGGTTTCTCGCGCCGCCGTTTGAGTTTACGCAACCTGCTTGTCGTGGCGCAGGTCGCCGTCTCGCTGTTGCTGCTCGTCGCCGCCGGTCTCTTCCTCCGCAACCTACGGAACACGCAGCATGCCGACCCCGGCTTCCAAATCGAGAACGGCTTTGTGATGACCTACGACCTCGGACTCGCCAAGTACACGACAATACGCGGCCGACTCTTTCACGACGAGTTGCTCAGTCGCGTGCGCGCTTTGCCGGGAGTGCGCGCCGCTTCGCTCGCGGAGTTCGTGCCGCTCGGCGGCCCCCGCGCCCTATCGCCGCTCTACGTCGAAGGTGAACCCGCAGAGGCGCTGCAAACGGATGAAAGCTCACTGCTTTCCCATGCCGCCATCGCCACCGGCTATTTCCAAACCATGGGCATCCCGCTCGTGCGCGGGCGCGATTTCGGCGACGGCGACGCCGCAGCGACGGGCCCGCCAATCGTCATCGTCAACGAGACGCTCGCGCGCCGTATCACGCCGGACGGAAACGCCGTCGGCAAACGCCTGCGAATGGACTCCCAAGGCGACTACCTCGAAGTCGTCGGCGTGGCGAAGGACATCAAGTACAACCAACTCGCTGAGCGGCGGGTGTACTTCGCTTACCGCCCGCTCGCCCAGCAGTATCGCGCGCAGATGACGCTGCACGTGCGCGCGACGGGCGATCCGCAAGCAGTCATGAATCAAGTGCGCGCGGAGGCTCATGCGCTCGACCGCAATTTGCCGCTCACGAACGTCAAGACGTTGGAGGAGCACATGCGCGGGCCGCTCGCCCCGGCGCAGTTGCTCGCAGGGCTGTCGAGCGCCTTTAGCGCGTTGGCGCTGCTGCTCGCGGCGACGGGCCTCTACGGCGTCATGGCGTATCTGGTAAGCGGGCGCACGCGAGAGTTCGGCATCCGCGTCGCCCTCGGCGCACAGGGCCGCGACGTGCTGCGGCTCGTGCTCTCCGAAGGATTAACGCTCGTCGGTGTCGGCATTCTCTGCGGACTGTTCGCCTCGTTCGCTCTCACGCGCGTGCTCCAGAGCGTGCTCTACGGTGTGTCCGCGACCGACCCCGTGACGTTCGCGGCCGTGGCGCTGCTGCTGGCGGCGGTGGCGTTCGTCGCGATTCTCATCCCGGCCAGACGCGCGACGAAGGTCGATCCGATGATCGCGCTTCGTTACGAATAGGAGATAACGATGAAAACTTTGTGGCAGGACTTGCGCTACGGGGTGCGAATGCTCCTCAAGAGTCCGGGTTTCACTATCGTCGCGGTGCTCGCTTTAGCGCTCGGCATCGGCGCGAACACGGCCATCTTTTCGGTTGTTAATGCCGTACTCCTCAGACCACTGCCTTACGCGAAACCGGATGAACTCGTGAGGGTTTACGCGACTGATGCTAAAAAGGGGAGGAACGATCACCCGACATCGTTTCTCAACTTCACGGATTGGCGGAACGAGAATCAAGTCTTCGAGCGCATGGCGGCGTTTGACGAGGCAAGCGTGACGCTGACGGGCGGCGATGCGCCGGAGCAACTCAGAAACCTTGCCACATCCGCGGATTTATTCCCGCTGCTCGGCGTTCAGCCGAGACTGGGACGCTACTTTTCCGCGCCGGAGGAACAGCCGGGCGGCGCGCCCGTCGCCGTACTCAGTCACGGAGTTTGGCAGCGACGCTTCGGTTCTGACCCGAACATCGTCGGGCGTCAGATCACTCTCGACGGTGAGAGTACGACTGTCTTGGGCGTAATGCCGCCGGGCTTCGCGTTCCCGCTCGACGGCTTCGACCCGGAAGTTTTCTCGCCGCTTGATTCGACCGCCAAGATTAACACCGAACGCGGCGCGCGGTATCTCAGAGTCGTGGCGCGCCTTAAACCTACGGCGACGCTCACGCAAGCACAGGTGGAGATGGACACCATCGCGAGTCGGCAGGAAGAGCAATATGCAGCGAATAATACCGGGCGCGGCATTCGTCTCGTCTCATTATTTGAAGATACAGTCGGCGTCGTCCGACCAGCTTTGCTCGTGTTGCTGGGAGCCGTCGGCTGCGTGCTGCTGATCGCGTGCGCGAACGTCGCCAATCTGCTGCTGGCGCGGGCGGCGGGGCGCAGTCGGGAAATCGCCGTCCGCACGGCGCTCGGCGCGAGCCGTTTGCGAATCGTGCGCCAGTTGCTGACCGAGAGCTTACTGCTTTCCGTTCTCGGCGGTGGTCTCGGCTTACTGCTCGCGCTCTGGGGTGTGGACTTGCTGGTGTCGATGATTCCAGCGGGCGCGCCGCGCGTCGGTGAGATCGGGTTGGACGGATGGGTCCTCTGCTTCACGATGGGAATCTCAATTCTAACCGGCGTCCTTTTCGGTTTAGCGCCGACGCTGCAAGCCTCGAAGCTCGACCTTCACGAAGCGCTCAAAGAAGGCAGCCGGGGTTCGACCGAAGGCGGGCGGCGGAGTCGTGTGCGCGGCGCGCTGGTCATCTCGGAGATTGCGCTTTCCCTCATGCTGCTCGTCGGCGCGGGATTGTTGATTAAGAGTTTTCAGCGGCTCCGCGAAACCGACCCCGGCTTCAGACCCGACAATGTGTTGGCGCTCAGATTCGTGCTGCCTGAAACAAAGTATGAGACGGCTGACAGCCAAGCTGCTTTCTATCGCCAACTCTTAGAGCGCGTCGCGGCGTCGCCCGGCGTCGCAGCGGTCGGCGTCGTCGATCCGCTGCCTTTGAGCGGAGACAATCGGACGACGAGTTTCCTGATTGAGAATCGCCCGCCCGTCGCGCCGTCTGATTTGCCAAACGTCAACGTCCGCAAAGTCAGCCCCGACTACCTGCGCGCCATGGGCATCCCGCTGCTCAAGGGCCGCGCGTTCACAGAGCGCGACTCGAAAGACGCACCGCGCGTCATGCTCGTTAACGAGACTCTGGTGCGCCGCCTGTTTCCGGGCGAAGACCCTTTGGGCCAGCGCGTGCGGTTCGGCAAACAGAGCGTCGAGATCGTGGGTGTTGTTGGGGACGTCAAACATCGTAGCCTGGACGTTGAATCGGGCGGCGAGTATTACGTTCCTTACCTTCAATCACCTGAACCTGAAATGTCGCTCTTAGCTCGCACTATGACGAGCGACCCGACGAGTTTGGTGGCCGCCGTGCGCGGCGCGGTGCGGGAAATTGATAAAGACCTACCCATCGCCAACATCTCGACGATGAATCAGTTTCTCGCCGTCTCAGTCGCGCCGCAACGCTTCAACACGCTGCTGCTCGGCATCTTCGCTTTCGCCGCACTGGCGCTGGCATCGATTGGCATCTTCGGTGTGATGAACTACACGGTGACACAACGCACGCACGAAATCGGCATTCGCATGGCTCTGGGCGCGCAAACGACGGACGTCCTCCGCTTGATCGTCATGCAAGGCATGACGCTCGCTCTCATTGGAGTGGGCATCGGATTAGCGGGATCACTCGCGGCGACGCGCCTGTTGAGAAGTCTTTTGTACGGCGTCAGCGCGACCGACCCGCTGATTTTTTTCGGTGTGTCGCTGCTTCTGTCAATTGTCGCGCTGCTGGCTTGCTACATTCCGGCACGGCGCGCAACAAAAGTTGATCCGCTGATCGCGCTCAGATACGAGTGAATGGAATTGCGAAGCGGCGGATTTCGGATTGCGGAATGAAAGACACATTGGGTTTGTAATCCGCCGCTCCGCCGCTCCGCAATTGAAAAAGGTTGAGGTGAGTCGATGAACACACTGTTGCAAGATCTGCGGTATGCAGTGCGGACACTGCTGAAGAATCCCGGCTTTACTTTCGCGGCGCTAATCGCTTTGGCGCTCGGCATCGGCGCGAACACAGCGATCTTTAGCGTCGTGAACGCCGTCTTGTTGCGTCCGCTTCCGTTCGAGCATCAGGAAAGATTGGTCAGCATCTATGGTGTGAGCGCCAATGACGCCGCGGGACGTTTCCCCCTTTCATACCCCGACTTTGTTGATTATCAAAAGCAGACGCAGTCCTTACAGAACATCGCGGTTTACAGCTTGGCGGGCACCAGCCTCGTCAATAGCAGCGATGAACCCGAAAGCCTGAGCGGTGTCGTCGCCTCCGCCGATCTGTTTCCGATGTTAGGTGTTGCGCCGAAGTCTGGACGCGTCTTCACGCGCGAAGAAGACAAGCCCGGCGCGGCTCCCGTGATCGTGTTGAGTGAGGGATTGTGGCAACGGCGTTTCAATTCCGATCCTGAAATCGTCGGACGCCAAATCACGATTGGCGGGCGCAGCACGACGGTGTTGGGCGTGATGCCTACTGATTTCAAGTTCCCGGTCGAGGCGCTCAAAGTGGATTACTGGATGCCGGTGGCCGCCGACCCCGGCGCGGCTGCGTTCATTGAACGGCGAGGCGGGCGCTTTCTCAACGCCGTTGCGAGTCTTAAGCCCGGCGTCACCGCTGATGGGGCGGAAGCGGAGTTGAACAACATCGCACTTGATTTAGAAAAGCAGTATCCGGGTAATACCGGCGTCCGCGCGGGGGTGTTGTCGTTGCGCGAAGACTTGGTCGGCGACATCCGTCCGGCGTTACTCGTGCTGCTCGGCGCGGTCGTCCTTGTCTTGCTGATCGCGTGCGCGAACGTCGCTAATTTGTTGCTGGCGCGAGCGGCGGCGCGCGGGCGTGAAATGGCGCTCCGCGCCGCACTCGGCGCGAGCCGTGCGCGCGTCATGCGGCAGTTGCTCACGGAGAGTGTGCTGCTCGCGCTGACGGGCGGCGCGCTGGGGTTGCTGCTCGCGCTCTGGGGCATCGAATTGCTGGTGGCTCTCAGTCCCGACAATATCCCGCGCGTTAAGGAAATCGCGCTGGATAGCCGCGTGTTGCTTTTTACGCTCGCCGTTTCATTGGTCACGGGAATCGGTTTCGGCATCACGCCCGCGCTTCAAGCCTCAAGTAGCGATTTGAATGAAACGCTTAAAGAAGGCGGCAGAGGTTCGACGACAGGCCGGCGGCGTGACCTCACGCGCAGTTTGCTCGTCGTCTCCGAGGTCGCGTTGTCGCTCATGTTGCTCGTCGGCGCGGGTCTGCTCATTAAGAGTTTTGTGCGCTTGCTCAGTAGCGATCCGGGTTACGACACACAGCGCGTGTTGACGGTGAATGTGCCTCTGTCGCGAACGAAGTATCCACAACCTGAGCAACAAGCGAATTTTTTTCAGCAAGCACTTGAGCGCATGAGGGCGCTGCCGGGAGTCGAAGTTGTCGCCGCGACAAGCCTGCTGCCGTTAAGCGGTAATGACAGCATCTCAACATTCACTATTGAAGGACGCCCGCCCGTTGTTCCCGGACAAGAGCCGGATGCCAGACAACAAACTATCAGTCCCGACTTCTTTCGCGCCCTCGGCATCCCGCTGCGCCGGGGACGCGACTTCACCGCGCGCGACACCGCGACACAGACGCCGGTGATCATGATCAACGAAACTTTCGCCCGCAGCTTTTTCCCCGGCGAAGACCCGACGGGCAAGCGCATTCGCCTTGACAGCGAAACGGCGGAAAACAAGCCGCCGCGCGAAATCGTCGGCGTCGTCGGCGACACCCGTCACGGAGGACTCGGCGGGACGAGTTATGCCAGTTATTACTTTCCGTACCTGCAACGCCCCGCGCGCAACATGACGCTGGCCGTGCGTGCCACATCTTCCGACTCGGCGGCGCTCACTGCTTCGGTCCGCAACGCGCTCAGGGAACTCGACCGGAACCAACTCGTCGGGGAGGGACAAACGATGGACACGCTCGTCAGTCGTTCAGTCGCCCCACGCCGCTTCAACATGCTGTTGCTCGGCGTCTTCGCGCTGATCGCGCTCGTCTTAGCTGCGGTCGGCATCTTTGGCGTGATGAACTACGCGGTCACACAGCGCACGCACGAAATCGGCATTCGCCTCGCACTCGGCGCGCAAAAGGCGGATGTGCTGCGCCTGATTGTCGGACGCGGGATGAGGCTCACTCTCATCGGAGTCGCGCTCGGACTCGCCGGAGCATTCGCCTCCACGCGCGTGATGGCGAGTCTGCTGTACGGCGTCAGCGCGACCGATACGTTCGTCTTCACCGGCATCGCCGTGCTGCTCGCGTCCGTGGCCCTCGTGGCCTGTTACATCCCGGCGCGGCGCGCGACGAAGGTCGATCCCTTGATCGCGCTCAGGTACGAGTGAGATCGGGGCTATGAAGATGAGCGTTGTTGCGGCGGGTGTTTGCCGACGAGTGACAGCATTCGCCGCAGATTGATAACGCCTTCACGATTCAAGCGCAACGCTTCGATGGTGGCGCGACCGGTAGGCGTTAAACCGATGAGCAGAGTGCAGTCAGAGTTCCAACTGAAATGTTGCTGCCAGTCGTGGCGGCGCGGATGGTAGAGCGGTGCTACCTGCCCGGTAGCCGGATCGGAGGCAAGAGTCTTGTCATACTTGGAGCTATTGCAACCCTGACAGGCGAGCGCCAGATTGTTTTCGACGCTGTGACCTTCGGCGATGAGCGGGATGATGTGTTCGATGGAAAATCTTTCGGTAGCGTAAGCCTCTTGACAGAAACAGTATTCGCAACACCCACGCGCGCGTTCCCTGACGAGAAGCTGCAATTTCCGGGAAGGGCGTTTCCTAGTCATGCGGGTGAGGCTTGAGTCCTAACCCGTTAATCAGATCGTCAAGCGAGACATTACGCAGGGCGGCGAGTTCGATCAGAGATTTCAATCGCTCAGCATCGAATTTCTCGATCCGGTCGGTGAGTTGACACAATTCTCGAAGCTCATTCTCGGTAATGGTGGATGACCGGCGCTGCTCAATCAATTCGTTCAGCCGTTCGCGCGTCAAGATTGGCAGACCCTGATTGATTTGCAGCAAGAGTTCGGAGTCTCTTTGCGGAAGCACCGGCGCAAACTCTCTCGCCTTGAGCGCGAAAAGTCTGGCGACGAATTGCTCCAACTCGGCGCGCGGCATTTGCAAAGCTGCACTAAGTAACTGTTCGGTTTCGACTTGAATGTTCGGCATAGCCAGTTCGCTCCATTTGGACCCGATGTTCCAAATGATAATTCATCAATCGCGGGTTTGCTAACTGAAGCGACTGAAAGAAGCGAATTGAAGATAAAGGATGAGCGCGAACCGAATTGGCGCGAGAAGTCTTGAGGTTGAAGATGATGACACTTTGGCAAGACATCAAGTATGGCGTGCGGATGTTACTGAAAAGTCCCGGTTTCACCTTCGTCGCGGTGTTCGCGCTGGCATTAGGTATCGGCGCGAACACCGCGATCTTTTCAGTGGTTAACGGCGTGCTGTTGCGTTCGTTGCCGTTTCCCGACGCGGAACGATTGGTGTGGTTCGACGGCGTTAGCCCGGCGAGAGGGATCACGGAGAGTAGCCTTTCGATGCCGGATTACCTCGACTGGCGAAGCCAAGCGGACGCTTTCGAGAGCACAACGGCTTTCGTTGAGGGCAGCGCAATTTTGTCGAATGGGGATGCGGAACCGGAGCGTGTGCCGCGCGGGGTGGTGACGGCCGGCTTCTTTCCGACGATTGGCGTCAACCCCGTGCAGGGTCGTGCGTTGTTGCCGGAGGACGAACGGTCGGGTAGCGAGCCGGTCGCCGTGTTGAGTCATGGATTGTGGCAGCGACGCTTCGGCGGGAATCCGAACGTCGTCGGAAGCCGGCTCACGTTGAGCGGCAGAAGCGTCACCGTCGTCGGCGTGATGCCCGCCGGATTCGATTACCCGGCGAAGGCTCAGCTATGGATGCCGCTGAAAACCGATGCGGATGACGAGCGGCGCGACAACCGTTACTTGCAGGTCCTCGCGCGGCTCAAGCCAACGGCGACGCTCGCCCAAGCGCAGACGCAGATAGACACACTCAGCGGTCGTTTGGGGCAGCAGTACCCGGAGACGAATGGCGGGTGGTCGGCGCGGCTCACGGGGTTACAAGAATGGACGACGAGAAGCGTGCGAACATCGTTGCTGTTATTGCTCGGCGCGGTCGGCTTCGTGCTGTTGATTGCGTGCGCCAATGTCGCCAACTTGCTGCTCGCCCGCGCTTCGGCACGGCGCAAGGAGATCGCACTCCGCTCCGCGCTCGGAGCCGGTCGCCTGCGCATCATTCGTCAACTGCTGACAGAGAGTTTATTGCTCGCTTGCTTAGGCGGTGCGGTCGGATTAGCTCTCAGTCTTTTCTTGACCGACTTATTGGTGGCGATCAGCCCGGCGGACGTTCCGCGCTTGGACGAAATCGGGTTGGACGCGCGCGTCCTCGGCTTCACGGTGGGAGTGGTTTGTCTGGTCGGTCTGCTGTTCGGTTTAGCCCCCGCGCTGCATGCCTCGAAGACCGACCTCAATGCCGCGCTGAAGGAAGGCGGACGCAGTTCGACTGAAGGGCGCGGGCGCAACCGCGTGCGCTCGTTGTTGATTGTCTCGGAAATAGCCTTGTCTTTGCTGCTTCTGATCGGCGCGGGACTATTGATTAAGAGTTTCGTGCTACTCCGCGATGTGAATCCGGGCTTCGATGCGGAAAATGTTTTGACGATGCGGATCAGTTTGCCTGCCGCGCGTTATAAGGAGCCGCAGCAGCAAGCGAACTTCTATCGTGAGTTGACAGAGCGCGTCAAAAATCTGCCGGGCGTTGAAGCGACGGGCGCGACGGTAAGCCTTCCACTCGGCGGCAGTAACTTCTCCGTCGGTCGCTCGTTCGTCCGCGAGGGACGCCCCCTCACTACAGAAAATTCCTTAGACACAGACTATTTCGTCGCCACGCCCGACTACTTCAAGGCGATGCGGATTCCCGTCACAGCCGGACGTCTCTTCACGGAGCGGGACACGAAAGAAACTTCGCCAGTCGTCGTCGTTAACGAGAGTCTCGCGCGCCGCGTCTTCCCCGGCGAAGACCCTCTCGGCAAGCGGCTCACCGTGTGGCGCGACGAGAAGTTCGCGCGTGAGATCATCGGCATCGTCGGCGACGTGAAATCGGGTCGGCTCGACGCGGAAACGGGCTCGCAAATCTACGTCCCTCATGCGCAGGACGCGGCGTGGGGCGGTCTCTCGCTCGCGGTGCGAACTAAAAGTGAACCGGAGGCGCTGACGGCGGCAGTACGCGGCGCGGTACTCGCGATTGACAAGAATCAACCGGTCTATGACATCAAGACGATGGACGACACACTCTCGGCATCCATCGCCAACAGTCGGCTCGTCGTGTTGCTCTTCGGCGTCTTCGCCCTGTTCGCGTTGCTGCTCGCGACGGTCGGAATTTACGGCGTGATCTCATACTCGGTCGCGCAACACACGCATGAGATCGGCATCCGCATGGCGCTCGGCGCGCAAAGGACGGACGTGCTGCGGCTCGTCGTCGAGCAGGGCATGAAGCTAACGCTGCTCGGAGTGGTGGCCGGGATAACCGCGGCGCTGGTGCTGACGCGTGTGATGGCAAGCCTCTTATACGGCGTCAGCCCCACCGACCCGTTAGTCTTTGCTGGTGTGGGATTGCTGCTCACGATAGTTGCGCTGCTCGCCTGTTACATTCCCGCACGGCGCGCGAGCAAAGTCGATCCGATGGTCGCGCTCAGATACGAATGAG
>JACCRA010000799.1 GCA_013813825.1 Pyrinomonadaceae bacterium
ATGATGCTGCGCGGCGCGTCTCCCGATCTCCCGGACTCACTTATTCAGCACGCGCTTGACGCTTGTCTGCCGCGCGACGCCGACGACAGGACTGCCTCGCGCCTGACGCCTGCTGAAGCCACACACATAATTGATGCGGAAGGCAACCGGAACCCGTCTCAAGATTCCGCGACGGCGCAGATGACGGACGCCAATCCTTCGTCGCCGCAAGAGGGCGCACCGCCGGTGGGACTCTCCGCGCCGCTGATTGAAGACGTGTGTCCAATCGAACAATCGGGAGGCGACGTCGTGCCAGTTGACGCCGGAGAAAGCGTTGACGCTTTCGCGCAACTCTGTGCGGGCTTCGACGGCGCGCGGCAGGAAATGCGCGATCAAACCGCGCGCGACCTCTACGCCTTCAACGGTGATCCGGCTCATTCGTTCGCCCGCGCCGTGCAGCACGCGGACGACGAACGTCGGCGGCGCATCGGTCACAGTATCGCCTCGTCCGGTCTGGCGGCGGAAGCCGCGACTCATCTCAACAGCGGCGACCGCCAAAAGTCTTACGAAGCTTTTTCGCTTCTTTTCCTGATGATGAAGGCGGGAGAGATTGAGCCGCTGATTCAAGTGGTTGAAGCCAGCCCTGAGGACGAGCTGCGGCTCTCCGTCGTCAAACTGCTGGCTCTGAGCGGGCGGTCGGACGTGCTCCACGCCCTCTGCCGCATCGCCCTACGCGCCACGCTTCCGCATCCGCTACGGACGGCCGTGATGGAAGCCATCTCGCAACTCACAGACCAAATTACGTTAAGCTCAAGTGACGAGTGATAGATGACAAGTGACGAGTGAAAGCCTTATGCTTTCCCGTCATCTTTCATCCAACATCTGTCACTATGAATTTTCAATTACGTTCCGAATTTCGACCGCAGGGCGATCAGCCACAGGCTATCGAGGCGCTGGTACGCGGCCTTGACGAAGGCGCTAAGGATCAAGTGCTGCTCGGCATCACGGGCAGCGGCAAGACCTTCAGCGTCGCTTCCGTAATCGACCGCACGCAGCGTCCGACGCTCGTTATCGCGCACAACAAGACGTTGGCCGCCCAGCTCTATCAGGAGTTCAAAAACTTCTTCCCCGAAAACGCCGTCGAGTATTTCGTCTCCTATTACGACTACTACCAGCCGGAAGCCTACGTTCCGGCCTCGGACACATACATCGAGAAAGAAGCGACGGTCAACGAAGAGATTGATCGGCTGCGTCTGTCGGCGACGCGCGCCCTCTTTGAGCGGCGCGATGTGATCGTCGTCGCCAGCGTCTCGTGCATTTACGGTCTCGGCGACCCGGACGCTTATTACAACATGCTGCTCTTCGTCGAACCGGGAATGCAGATCACGCGCGACGCCTTGCTGCAAAAACTGGTCGAACTGCAATACGAGCGTTCCGACATCGAGTTCGACCGTGGCAGCTTCCGTGTGCGCGGCGACGTGATCGAAATCTTCCCCAGCTATCAGGAGCAGGCTTACCGGATCGAACTATGGGGCGACGTGATCGACTCCATTTCCACCATCGACCCGCTGCTCGGCGAAGTTTTGCACAAGCACACCACGCGACTCCCGATTTATCCGAAGACGCACTACGTGATGTCGAAGCCGACGATCAAGCGGGCGATCAAAACGATTCGCGAAGAACTCGAATGGTGGGAGCCGAAGCTGATTCAGGAAGGCAAACTCATCGAAGCGCAACGCCTGCACCAGCGTACGATGTACGATCTGGAGATGATCAAGGAGATGGGCTTCTGCCGCGGCATCGAGAACTACTCGCGCCACCTCACCGGCAAAGAGCCGGGTTCGCCGCCGCCGACGCTATTGGATTATTTGCAGCGCGATACCATCGTCGTCATCGACGAATCGCACCAGACCGTGCCGCAGGTGCGCGGGATGTTCAATGGGGACCAATCGCGCAAGCGCACGCTCGTCGAATACGGCTTTCGTCTGCCGTCGGCGATGGACAACCGTCCCTTGAACTTCGCGGAGTTCGAGAAGCGCGTCGGCCAAGTGATCTACGTCTCGGCGACGCCGGGGCCGTATGAACTGACGAAGGCGGGCGGGGAATTCATCGAGCAGATCATTCGCCCGACGGGGCTGACCGATCCGGAAGTTGAAGTCCGGCCCGTGAAAGGCCAGATCGACGATCTGCTGGAAGAGTGTCGCCTGCGCGCCGAGCGCAACGAGCGCGTGCTGGTCACGACGCTGACGAAGAAGATGTCTGAAGACTTGACCGAGTATTTCGCCGAGGTCGGCGTCCGCGTCCGTTATCTGCACTCCGACATCGAAACTTTGGAGCGGATCAAGATTCTGCGCGACTTGCGGCGCGGCGAGTTTGACGTGCTCGTGGGCATCAACCTTTTGCGCGAAGGCTTGGACTTGCCCGAAGTCTCGCTCGTCGCAATTCTCGACGCGGACAAGGAAGGTTTTCTACGCTCCGAATCATCACTCATTCAAACCATGGGCCGCGCCGCGCGCAACGTGAACGGCCGGGCGCTCCTCTACGCCGACCGCAGCACCGACTCGATGAAGCGCGCTATCGGCGAGACCGACCGTCGCCGCGCCATCCAACAAGACTACAATCGCGAGCACGGCATCACGCCGCAGACGATCATCAAGTCGATTGATTCCACGCTCGTCACCGCCTACGAGGCCGACTACTTCAAAGTCCCGCTCGATCTCGAAGCGTTTGAAGAATACTCGCGCGATAAGATCGACCAAACCATCGCCCGCCTCGAAGCCGAGATGCGCCACGCCGCCAAAGCGATGGAATTTGAGCGCGCCGCCGAATTGCGCGACCGTCTCAAGTATTTGCGCGAACGCGAACTGACGATGCGTTGAGGCCGCGCCCGCTCCGCCGCCCCGGTTAAATGAAACGGGAGGTTTCGTCCATGAGTGAGAAGCTTGAAGATATTTTGAACGCCGCGCGCCGCCTACCCATCGCGCAGCAGCGCCAACTCGCCGAACAGCTTTTGCAAAGCTCTCGTCAGGCGGAACTTTCCGCACGTCCGGGCGACGCGCGAGCCGGAAGCATTCGCCGACACTTCGGGACGTGGGACAGCGGCGACACGCGCTC
>JACCRA010000142.1 GCA_013813825.1 Pyrinomonadaceae bacterium
AAGTCCAGCCTGATGGTGCAGACGGCGGCGCGTCTCCGGGAAGAGGGCATCGCCGTGGCGGTGCTCGACCTGACGGCCGTGGGGCAGAACTTAACGGCCGAGCAGTGGTACGACGGATTGCTGAACCGGGTGGGGCAGCAGTTGCACTTGGAAGACGAGTTGGAAGATTTCTGGTTGGAGAATGAGCGCGTTGGTCCCCTGCAACGGTGGATGCGCGCGCTCCGGGAAATAGTATTGGAGCGGCACAAGGGGCGGATCGTGATCTTCATTGACGAGATCGATGCTGTCCGTAGTCTTCCTTTTTCCACCGACGAATTTTTCGCCGCCATTCGCGAGTTCTATAACCGCCGCACGGAAGACGCGGAGTTGCAACGTCTCACGTTTTGCCTGCTTGGCGTCGCCACTCCTTCGGATTTGATTCGCGACACGCGCACGACGCCGTTCAACATCGGCCAGCGGATCGAGTTGACCGACTTCAAAGAGGCGGAGGCCAGCCCGCTCGCCGCCGGCCTCGGGCATGATGATCAGCTTGGCGCGAAACTTTTGGAACGCATTCTCTACTGGACGGGCGGGCATCCGTACCTGACGCAACGGCTCTGTCTCGCCGCCGCCGAACACGCGGGCGTCACCAACCCGGCCGCCATCGACCGCCTTTGCGATGCGATGTTCTTTTCCGCCCGCGCCAGAGAGAGCGACGACAATCTGTTGTTCGTCCGCGAGCGCATTCTACGAAGCGAAGCCGACCGCGCCGCCCTGCTCGATCTCTACGCGCAGGTGCGCGCTCACCGCCGGCAGCGCGTCCGCGATGACGATACTAACCCGCTCGTCAGCATTCTGCGCTTGGCCGGCATCACGCGCATCGCCGAAGGTTATCACTACGTTCGCAACCGGATTTACTACCGCGTCTTCGACCGTGAGTGGATCAACGCGAACATGCCCGACGCGGAACTCCGCCGCCAGCGCGCCGCTTACCGCCGCGGCATGGCGCGGACGGCTGCGGTCGCCGCCGTCATTCTTTTCCTGATGGCCGGGCTGGCCTTTAGCGCGATCAGGGAAAAGCGCCACGCCGACCGGGAAAAAAGTATCGCCGTGGAAGAGCGGCGGCGGGCCGACGAGAAAACGCGCGAGGCCGAAGCGGCGCTGATCGAAGTCCGCCAGGAGCGCGAGCGCGCCGTCAAGCTGCAAGCCGTCGCCGAGGACGAACAAGCCGAAGCCGAAGCGCAGCGCAGGGAAGCTGAAGCGCAACGCAAGGATGCCGAAGCGCAACGTAAGGAAGCGGTCTCGCAGAAAGAGATCGCGCAGCGCGAGCGCGCGGCGACCGAACAGCAACGGCAACAGACGCTCGCCGAGACGCGCCAGCGCGTCGTGGCGCAAAGCGCGGCAGCCGCTTCCGCCGCCACGGCGCAGACAGCGCAGCAAGCGGGCCAATACGTCCGCCAATTGCTCTACGCGGTGCAGATGAATCTGGCCCAACAAGCTTGGGAAGAAGGCAACGTCGGGCGCGTCCGAAAACTGCTCTGCGCCCACGCCGACTGGAGCGAGGGCAGCCCCGCCGATCCCGTCAAGGATGCCTGCCGGCGACCACCCGAAAGTCAGCTTGCCGGCGACGACCTGCGCGGCTTCGAGTGGCATTATCTTCACCGGCTCACCCACCGCGCCCTCAGCACGAAAGAGTTGAAACAGCGCGGCGCGGTTTACATCGCGGCGGCGTCGCCCCCCGGTGGCGGTGGGACCAAGCTGGCGGTCGCCACTCTGGCGGCGCCAGCCCCCGAAGAAGCGACGGCCGAGCAACGCTACTCCGTCAGCGTCTGGGACGCCGCCATGGCGGCCGGTGGTGACAAGCCGGCGCGGCTGGAAGTGGCGAGCGGCAAAATCGTCTCGCTCGCGCTTTCGCCGGATGGGACCAAGCTCCTGACCGGCCACGCCGGCGGCCGGGCGCAACTCTGGGACGTTGCCACCGGCAAGCCGTTGGCGACGCTGCAACATCGCGACGTGGAAATCAGGCCCACCCGCCTCGCACCTGACATCGGCACGGAGATTCGCCAATTTGAAACCTCCACCGTCGCCTTCTCGCCCGACGGCCAGACGCTCGCCACCGGCAGCGGAAACTCAGTCAAGTTGTGGGACGCGGCTACTCTACGCCAAGTCGCCACGCTCGCCGGACACGAAGGCGGGGTGACGCGCGTGCTGTTCTCGCCCGACGGCCAGACGCTCGCTTCGGGCGGCAGTGATAACTTCGTCAAGCTCTGGAAAGTCCCAGCACGCGGCGGGGCCGGCGTGGTGCGGCTCGTCGAAGCGCCCATGCTTTCCGGCCATGAGGCGGACATTAGCGCGCTCGCCTTTTCATCCGACGGCCGGACGCTGGCGGCGGGAAGCACCAACGGCACCACTCTGCTATGGGACGCCGCGACCGGCAAACGACTCGGCCCGACGTTCAAGGGGACCAACAAACAGATCACTC
>JACCRA010000024.1 GCA_013813825.1 Pyrinomonadaceae bacterium
TCGTCGTGGCAACTAAAAAAGCCAGAAGCGCAATGGCTTTCTGGGCGTGAGAGAGCTTCATCGGTTTTACGACTCCCAAATGAAATAGGCAGAGCAATAAGAATGACGCGAGATGGGCGAAGCCGAACGCCGCACCCTGCTGCTGCTGCGCGGCTTTTCGCCCGCTATGGTGGCCTAAATAATGCTCACTGAGCTAGATCGTCGATCTGCAAGCCCACCGGATTGGCGCCCGCGCCTTTGATAGCATCGATCACCTTCACAACATCACCATAAGGCAGCGAGCGCGGAGCCTTGACGAAAACGGTCTTTTCGATGCGCTCCGCTTCGGTCAGATCGAGGCGGTTTTCGTAGCCGGGCTTGTAAGCGCGGTTGTTCCGCCGCTCGGCAAAGATGCTGGAAAGTCGCGTCGCCAGCGGAGCCGGATCATTGACTGAGCCGGCCGAGTCGGTGTTCAGTTTGATGCCGAGGCTGTTGTCAACCGAGACGACGAGCGTCAGCGGGTTAGGCTTCACGTTCGTCATGTCCATATTCGGATCAGGCTCTTCGGGCACCAGCGCCTTGAAGCGAGTCGGCTTCAGGGGCGTAATGACCATGAAGATGATTAACAGTACCAGCAACACGTCGATGAGCGGCGTGACATTGATGTAAGGGACGGCGGTTGCGCTCTTTTTCCCGCCGCCGCCTGCACTCAGACCCATAACTGTCGTCTCCTCTGTGTACCGTCCCGCATCACCCCACTGAGCCGAAAGAAAAGGGCGGTCTTGATTGTGTCACGCCGCGTTTTACGGTGCGGCGGCGGGCGCGGCGGCGGCAGGCGCATCCCCCTTCTTCTTGTCGGCGACCAGACCGATCTGATCGATGCCCGCCTGCCGGATCGTGTTGATCGCTTCGACGACCGTGCCGTACTTGGCACCGATATCGCTGCGAATATAGACGATCCGATCTTCGGGCTTCTTATCTTCCATCTGCTCTTGAATTTTCGGGACCAGATCGGTCGGCTCAACCCGATTCTTGCCGATGTAAAATTCATTAGCGCCCGTGATGGCGATCACCACTGAAGACTCTTTAATGATCGCCGGGTCTTCTTCGGGGTTCTTCATCTCTTTCGGCAGATTGACCGACACGCCCGATTGCAGAAGCGGCGTGATCACCATGAAGATGATCAGCAGCACCAGCATGATGTCCACCATCGGGGTGACGTTAATCTCGGAATTTAATCCGCCCCCGCCGCCTGTTGACATGCCCATAGCTTAAAACCTCCAAACGTCTTCGCTCCCTGTTTCGGGCGGCGCGCCGGACTAGGCAGCCTCTTCAATCAAGAGAACTGCCGTGAGCCACACACGCCGCCGGATGGTGCGGCGGTTATGGTTTCAATTGACGGGTGCGGTTCTTCAAGAAGTAGTCGATCAATTCCGAAGCCGAGTTGTCCATCTCGATCACGAAGCCATCGACTTTGCCGGTGAAGTAGTTGAACATCCACACGGAGGGCACAGCCACGGCGAGCGAGAGAGCCGTCGTCAACAGCGCCTCGGCGATACCGCCGGCGACCGCACCGATACCGGCCGATTCGGCGCTCTTCATGCCGGTGAACGCTGAGATGATGCCGAACACCGTGCCGAATAGTCCGACGAACGGAGCGGTCGAGCCGATGGTCGCGAGGCCGGAGAGGCCGCGGCGAAACTCCGCGCTCTTGATTGCGATGGCGCGTTGCAGGGCCCGCTTCGAGGCTTCGATCTCGTCATACGAGATGTTATCGGCGGCCTGCTCGTGGGCGCGAAACTCTTGCAGCCCAGCGTTGACCACCATCGCGAGGTGCGACTTCTTATGTTTGTCACTGATGTTGATGGCTTCTTCGAGGCGCTCGTTCTTGAGCGCCTGCGCCACGCGCGGAGCAAACTCGCGCGACTGCGCTTTAGCCGCGCGATAGGTCAGGAAACGCTCGACCATCACGGCAATGGAGTACATCGACATGATGAGCAGGATCACGATGACGACGATGGCGATGGGGCCGAGATTTCTGATCATCTCGCCCATCGTGAATGCGTTCGCCGTCTCGTTCTTTTCCGCCCCTGCTTCCTGCAAAAACATAAGGAAGCCGAGCGCCTTAGGACCAAACAGACTGATGAGAATAGTCACGGTAGAACCCTCCAAAGTTTTTCAAATGCATTTTAGAGCGAGAGCGAATCAAGGTTTGGCATGGCCGTGGATCGATGGCGCAATCAGCCACTAGCAGAGACGCGCCATCCGACTGTTGTACCGCCACCCGGCCAAGCCGCCACCCGCTCAGGTTACTGAAGGTTGAAAGTGTAAGAGATCGTGCCCGTCACTTTCACCGGCTGTCCCGACAGCATGGTAGGCGAGAAGCGCGCGCCGTACGCGGCCTGTACTGCTGCCTGCTGCAACAACGGATGACCGGAGACGGCACGCGCCGAAATCACTTTGCCGGATTCATCGACGGTGATCTGGACGACGACAGTACCGGAAGCACGCGCCGCTTTGGCAATTGGCGGATAAGGCGGCGCGGGTTTGCTGGTCGCCTTACCGTTCAGCACGCCGCCTGAGACCGGGGCGCGAGGCCTCGGCGGCGGCGTCGGCGTAGCCTTCGGCGGTGGTGGTGGCTCATCGCCGGTATCCTGAATAATGTTGCCGCCGGTGTTGCCGCCCACTAAGCCGCCGGAACCGCTACCAATCGGCCCGCTCGGACCGGCGACGCGCGCCACCTCAGTGTTTGACGTTCCCAACCTGACCGGCACACCCTTGGGAATCGGCGGAACTTTGCTGGCGACGACTGAGACTTGCGGCGGCTCTTTCGTCACCTGATCGACACGCGCCACTAATTCGGTGCGGGTCGCCACCTCCTGCTGCGTGGTCTGCGGCTTCGCCTCTTGCTGTTTCGGCGCCTCAGGTTCTGGCGCGGCTTGCACGGGGACGGGAGCCACCAGCGTCACCAACTCTAAGTTCTGCGCGTCAAGGTTGGCGTTGTAGAAATAGATACTCGCGACCATTGCCGCCGTTATCAACACGCCGTAGAT
>JACCRA010000027.1 GCA_013813825.1 Pyrinomonadaceae bacterium
CTTGGGCGATGGACTGCCAAGTGATGATCGAAGGCCCGGGCCACGTCCCCATGCACCTCATCAAAGAGAACATGGACAAGCAACTTGAGACGTGCGGCGAAGCCCCGTTCTACACGCTTGGTCCCTTAACGACCGACATCGCGCCCGGCTACGACCACATCACTTCGGCCATCGGCGCGGCGATGATCGGCTGGTACGGCACGGCGATGCTCTGCTACGTCACGCCAAAGGAACACTTGGGCTTGCCCGACAAGCAGGACGTAAAAGACGGCGTCATCGCCTACAAGATCGCCGCCCACGCCGCCGACTTGGCGAAAGGACACCCCGGCGCGCAACTCCGTGACAACGCCCTCTCGAAAGCCCGCTTCGAGTTTCGCTGGGAAGATCAGTTCAACCTCTCGCTCGACCCTGAAGTGGCGCGCGAGTACCACGATGAAACCCTGCCGCAGGAAGGGGCCAAGCTCGCACACTTCTGCTCGATGTGCGGCCCGCACTTCTGCTCGATGAAGATCACACAGGAAGTCCGCGACTTCGCGACGCGGAAAGCATTGGACGATCAAGCAGCGCTGGACGCCGGGATGAGAGAGAAGGCCGAAGAATTCGTCTCGACCGGCGCGGAAATTTACCAGAAGGCGTAGGCCGACCAAGAAAAAGGCGGAGGGGGGCGTGTAGCTACACGCCCCCCTCCGCCTTTGCGCGGGAGCACTTTTACGACACGCGCGTTTCGCCGTGGCTATCTGCCAGCGCGGCCACGGGGATTTGCAACTGCTCCTGATCAAACTTACCGTCCCGCAGCATCACACCCCACTCGCACATCGCGTCGATGACGGGATGGAGGCTTTCGCCTAAGCTGGTCAGCGAGTATTCCACTTTGGGCGGGACTTGCGGAAAGACTTCGCGCTCTACTATTTTGTCCCGCTCCAATTCGCGGAGTTGTTGCGTGAGCATCTTCTGCGAGATGCCTTTGAGAGCGCGTTGCAGTTCGGAGAAACGCTTCACGCCTTGAAAGAGTTGGAAGAGGATCAGGACTTTCCAGCGCCCGCCGATGATTTGCAGGGTGGTTTCCGCCGGGCATCGTGTGGCTTTCCGTTTCATCCGTTCGCTCCTCCCGTTGTCACTTTTGGGTGAGTATAGCACCGGAAAGTGCCTACTTCTCAGGCACGCCGGCTTTGTGTTATACCCGCTGTCGAAGAACTTCAAGATGAGCAGCAAGGGAGAAGTTATGATTCTCGTTACAGGCGCGACCGGCAAGAGCGGGAGCGAAATCGTCAAACAACTTTCCGAGGCGGGCGCGCCGGTGCGGGCGCTTGTCCGCAATTCGCAAAAGGCGGCGGGGCTGTCGGCGCTGGCGGGTGTCGAGATCGTCGAAGGTGATCTGGACAAGCCTGACAGTCTGGACGCGGCATTGCGAGGCGTCGAGCGCGCTTTGCTGTTGTCAGCGGCTGAACCACGCTCGGTTGAGTTGCAGGGCAACTTCATCGAGGCGGCGCGGCGCGCCGGACTCAAACACGTCGTCAAATTCTCCGGCATCGGCGCGGACGAGAATCTGCCCGGAGGCTTCCTCAAGTGGCACGGGCAGATCGAGCGGCAATTGAGAGAGTCCGGCATCCCGCACACGAACTTGCGGCCGAACGTCTTCATGCAAGAGTTGCTCAATTCGTGGGGCGGGCAGCGGACAATCTATTTGCCGCTGGGCGACGCGAAGTTAAGCGTCGTCGATATTCGCGACATCGCGGCGGTCGCCGTTAAGACTTTGACGGAGGATGGGCACGCCGGCCAGTCATACGTCATCACCGGGCCGGAAGCACTGACGCTCGATGAGATCGCCGCGAAGATTTCAACGGCGATTGGCGAGCCGGTCAACTATGTCAGCATTTCCTTCGACGATTTCCGCCAATCGCTCGCCGGGATGCAATTGCCGGAATGGCTGGCGAGCGCCCTCGTCGAGTTATATCGCACGCTCGCCACCGACGGCGCGCAGGTGACGGATGTCGTCGCGAAGGTCGGAAAGAAACAGCCGATCAACTTCGACGAGTTCGCACGCGAGCACGGGGCGAAGTTCAAGGGCGAATGAAGCAGGTCTCGTTCGCTTTGCGCCTTTGCGCCTTGGCGTGCGATTATCGCGTGCTTTCTCGTCCACACTAATTGAGTGAGGAGTGCAATTGCACGGTGATTGACGGACACGGGCCAACGGCCGAGTACCTGCGCCTCGCCGCCGACGCGCGGCGCGAGTTTAATTGGAAGCGGTGGGGACCGTATCTCTCCGAGAGGCAGTGGGGGACGGTGCGCGAAGACTACTCGGCGCATGGCACCTGCTGGGATTATTTCCCGCACGACCACGCGCGCAGCCGCGCCTATCGCTGGGGCGAGGACGGACTGCTCGGCATCACCGACCGCGAAGGCCGCCTCTGCCTCGCGCTGGCGCTGTGGAACGAACGCGATCCGATTTTGAAAGAGCGACTCTTCGGCCTGACCAACGACGAGGGCAATCACGGCGAGGACGTCAAAGAGTGCTATTTCTACCTCGACTCGACGCCGACGCATTCTTACTGCAAGGCGCTCTACAAGTACCCGCAACGTGAGTTCCCTTACCAGCAATTGATTGACGAGAACCGGCGTCGCGGCAAGCATGATCGCGAGTTCGAGTTGACCGATACCGGCGTCTTCGATGACCATCGCTACTTCGACGTGTTCGCCGAGTACGCCAATGGGACGCCGAATGATGTGCTCGTCCGCATCACGGCCACTAACCGCGGCCCGGCAACGGCCGTGCTGCACCTGCTGCCGACGCTCTGGTTCCGCAACACTTGGTCTTGGGGGCGCACCGGCGAAGGCTACTGGCCGAAGCCGCGCCTCGCCGCCACCGACGGGGGCGGCACGATCATCGCCGAACACGCCTCGCTCGGCAGCTTTCGCTTCGAGGCCGCGCCGCTCGACGGCTCGCTCGATCCGCCCGCTCTCATCTTCACCGAGAACGAGAGCAACTTCGCACGCCTCTACGGGGGGATCAATCACGGGACCTACGTCAAGGATGCCTTCCACGAGTACGTCGTCGGCGGGCGCGCCGAGGCGGTCAATCCGGCGCGCGTAGGGACCAAAGCCGCCGCTCACTACCGGCTCGAAGTCCCGGCGGGCGGTTCAATCAGCGTTCGCCTGCGGCTCTATCATCAGGATGAGACGCCGGCGCACACCTTCGGCACTGACTTCGATCACATTTTCGAGACGCGCCGGCACGAGGCCGACGAGTTTTACGCGCAGCTTTTGCCCCCGCAACTTTCCGCCGAGGGCAAAAACGTGATGCGGCAGGCTTACGCCGGGCTGCTGTGGTCGAAGCAGTTTTATTGTTACATCGTGGAAGAATGGCTCGCGGGCGACCCGGGCAGTCCGCCGCCGCGCGGGCGGCTCGAAGGGCGCAACCACGACTGGAAAAATTTACACGCGCGCGACATCATCTCCATGCCCGACAAATGGGAGTATCCGTGGTTCGCGGCGTGGGATTCGGCGTTTCACATGATCGCGTTCGCTTCAATCGATCCCGAATTCGCGAAGCGGCAACTCATTCTTTTTCTCCGCGAGTGGTACACGCACCCGAACGGGCAACTCCCGGCTTACGAGTTCGCCTTTAACGACACCAACCCGCCCGTCCATGCGTGGGCGTGCTGGCGCGTCTATAAAATGGCGGTGGACGAAAACGGTCAGCGTGATCGTTTGTTCCTCGAACGCGCCTTTCAGAAGCTGCTGATCAATTTCACATGGTGGGTCAATCGCAAGGACGTGGAGGGCAAGCAACTCTTCTCCGGCGGCTTCCTCGGCCTCGACAACATCGGCGTCTTCGACCGCTCGAAACCGCTGCCCACCGGCGGCACGCTCGAACAGGCCGACGGCACGGCATGGATGGCCTTCTACTGCGGAACGATGCTCTCGATGGCGCTGGAACTGGCCGCCGCTGAACCGGAATACGAGGACATCGCGTCAAAATTTTTCGAGCACTTCATCGGCATCGTGGACGCGATGAACGACATCGGCGACGGCGGATTGTGGGACGAAGAGGACGGCTTTTATTACGACGAGATCAAGATCGAAGGGCGTGAGATACCTCTGCGCGTGCGCTCGATGGTCGGCTTGATTCCGCTCTACGCCGTCGAGAATCTGGAAGAGAATGTCATCGAGCGACTGCCGGGCTTTAACAAGCGGATGCGCTGGTTCATCGAGAATCGCCGCGATCTGGCGCGTCACATCTCCTATCTCGAAGGCTGCTTGGAGGGGCGCGTGCATCACCACCGCCTGCTCGCGATTCCTTCGCGCGAGCGGTTAGAGCGGCTGCTGCGCTACATCTTGGATGAAAACGAATTCCTCTCGCCCTACGGCGTCCGCTCGCTCTCGAAGGTGCATGAGCGCCATCCCTTCGTGCTGCAAGTCGATGGCGTGACGCATGAGGTCAGGTACGATCCCGGCGAATCCACGACGACGCTGTTCGGCGGCAACTCGAACTGGCGGGGACCAATTTGGTTTCCCGTTAACTACCTGCTGGTCGAAGCATTAGAGCGTTACCACCACTTTTACGGCGACGGCCTGCGCGTCGAATGCCCGACCGGCTCCGGCCAGTTGATGAACTTGGCCGAAGTCGCCGACGAGTTGAACCGCCGCCTATCCAGCATCTTCCTCCCCGACGCAACGGGCCGCACCGCGTGGCATGGCGACGACGCCCGCTTCGCAGCGGACGAGCACTGGCGCGATCTCGTCCTCTTTTATGAATACTTCCACGGCGACACCGGACGCGGCGTCGGAGCCGCGCATCAAACCGGCTGGACCGCCCTCGTCGCCCACTGTCTCGACGACATCGGGCGGCAGAAAGTTGAAGCGCATTTACACACGACCGAAGGCAAAGTGAAGACTGACGAGTGACGAGTGACGAAATTGATTGCAGGGGCGGTGGACAAGTCCGCAGCCCATCGCGCGCCAGCGCGATAAATCGACGTTACCGCTATCCAACGTGAGGAGACCGGCGAAGCGCCGATCTGGGCTGAGACAACCTACAGCCCCTACATCTATACTGGCCTCATGTCTAGTGAGAACCAAGTCAGTTGTGAAAGTTGAGAAGTAAGCGAATGATTGATGCGAGCGAAGAACCGTTCATCTTTTCCGATCTAGCTCTGGCGCGACGGCTCGAAAAAGCCGAGGCGCGGATGAGCGCGGAGTTTGTCGAGACGCGAGCCAAACTTTTTCCCGAGAGCGGCGCGCGACGGCTCGAAGTCGCGGGCGCTGACCTCTTGTTCGACGGCGCGGAGTCGCCGCTGACACAGACGTTCGGACTCGGTCTGTTCGCGGCAATCACAAATGCTGAGATGCAAGTGATCGAGGATTTTTTCCGCGAGTGCGGCGCGCCGGTGTTTCACGAAGTCAGCCCGCTGGCCGACGCCGCGCTGCCGATCTTGTTGAGCGAGCGGGGCTATCAGCCGTTTGAGTTTACGAGCATCATGTTTCGACCAATCCGGGGCGGGGTCGCTCTCACCACACCGCGCAACGAGAGGATCGAGGTGCGGCTGGCGCGGGAAGACGAGCATGAGCTGTGGGCACAGACGGGGGCCAGAGGCTGGAGCAGCGAGTCCGCGGAGCTTGCGGACTTTATATTGAGCGTATCGCGGATCAGCGCGAAGAAGAAAGACGCGCTTTCGTTTCTGGCCGAATTAGACGGGCGCGCCATCGCCACCGGCGTGCTGGGAATCTCCGATGGGGTGGCGGTGCTGGCTGGAGCGAGCACCATCCCTGAAGGCCGCCGGCAGGGCGCCCAACAGGCACTGCTCGACGCTCGCCTGCGTTACGCCGCCGAGCACGGATGCGACATCGCGCTAATGGGCGCCCAGCCCGGCAGCGCCTCACAACGCAACGCCGAGCGACAAGGCTTCCGCATCGCGTACACGCGCATCAAGTGGCGTCTGCCCCAGCCCACGACCTAACGGTTACGCTCAGCCGTGTCATCAATGATCAGAATGATCATTTCCGGCGGGCAGACCGGCGCGGATCGCGCGGCTTTGGATTGGTCCATCTCGCGCAATGTTTCTCACGGCGGCTGGTGCCCGCGCGGCCGCGTGGCAGAAGACGGAACCATCAGGGCTGGTTACAAACTACGTGAGACACCGTCAAGTGAGTCCGACCAACGAACAGGATGGAACATCCGCGACTCTGACGCGACGGTGATCTTCTCGCTCGCGCAAGAACTCTCCGGCGGCACGCGATTGACCGCCGCCCTCGCCCGCCAGTCGGGCAAGCCTCTCCTTCACCTCTGCCGCGCGGAGCGGCAGCTCGATCATCCGACCGTACTGCTCCGCTTCATCCAAAGCAACGACATCGCGGTACTCAACGTCGCTGGCCCGCGCGCCTCGGAGGAGCCGCAAGTTTATCAATGGGTATGGAAAGTTTTGGAGTCGGCCTTTGCCCGTTGCGGGGCGGAACCGACGAAAGCCGGGAAAGCCGATTAACGTCAATTCGACACGCTGGAAAACTCGCAACGCGCAAGCACATTCGCGCCTTATTCTGGAGTTGGCTGGGTGGTTTTCGTAGTCGCGGTCTTTGGACGGCGAACGAAGGCTTCGCCGCGCTCCGTCAAATCCGCTTTAACGGCCAGCACGTTGTGGACAGAGGCAATTACTTCTTTGTTGTCGAGTTTAAAACTCGTCGTTCCCTGTACGCCCGTGTCCGGATCGTTGAACTGCATCGTCAAGTAGCGGTATTTCTTTTTGATGAATAGCGCCGGCAAATTCAATCCGTAAGGTAATGGGAGAGAGCCGGCGACCGTCGCGGCGGTCGGACGGCGCGACTTGGTGTCGGCGTAGGCGGCGGCGATTGAGTGATAAGGAATCGAGAGATATTCGCCGCCCTTCTTGTTGCGGAAAACGAGGCGCGTGTTCACGTCGTCGAAATTGAGCGTCCCCGTCTGCTTTTGTTCGTAACCAAAGATGCCGCCCTCGTATTTCGCTTT
>JACCRA010000146.1 GCA_013813825.1 Pyrinomonadaceae bacterium
TCCGCGCAATCTTCGGGACGGCGGACGAACGAGAGCGCGATGTAGTCGACATCCTGCCGGACGGCCCACTGTAAATCGCGCCGATCCTTGTCCGTCAGCGACGGAATCGGCAGGGCGACGCCGGGCAGATTGATGCCCTTGCGCTCGTTCAGGAGTCCACCGTTGACGACGCGGCAGACGACATCAGTATCCGTCGTGCGCTCGACGCGTAACTCGATCAAGCCGTCGTCCAATAGCACGCGCGCGCCGGGCTTCACGTCACGCGCCAGCCCGGCATAATTGGTCGAGACTTCGCGCGCGTCGCCTGCCACCGAGCGCGTCGTGAGCGTGAAAAGCGAATCGTCTTCGAGCGGGATCGGCTGGCCGCCCTGCAACACGCCGGTCCTGATCTTCGGCCCCGAAAGATCGACGAGGATGGCGAGTGGTCGCCGCATTCGCTCGGCCGCCGCCCGCGCGCGGCGAATCGTCTCGGCGTGCTCTTCTTGGACACCGTGCGACATGTTGATTCGCACGGCGTTAGCGCCCGCCGCCAGCAAGGCTTCGAGCTGTGCCGGCTCGCGCGACGCCGGCCCCAGCGTCGCCAGAATTTTGGCTCTTCTCACAATCAAACCCCCAGAGGAGAGGTCAGAGGTCAGAGATCAGAGGTCAGTAAAAGACAAGTTGCTTTTAGTTTTTACTGATCGCTGACTGCTGATCGCTGACCGCTGTTTAGATTTTGACCGCAAATCGTTGGACTGCCGCCCGGCTACCGCCGCCGGAGCTAACATTATTTGCCGCTTGCCACGGCCTTCGCAATTGCTTGTTCAATCTTCGGTTGGTCAATGGCCTCAAAGCTGGAGAAGCGCGCGAGGACGCGGCCATCCGCGCCGAAGAGGACGGTGTAGGGAACGCCGACCACCCCCTCCGCGTTGGGCGCGATGTAGAGCTTAAAAAGTTCGAGCGGCGACCAGACCACTTCGTTGTCGATGCCGGCCTCGCGGATGTACGCCTCGACTTTGTCGCCTTCGACGAACTGATTGTTCGACGCCATGTTGACTACCACCAAGCCCTTGTCGCGATACCGCTTCGCGAGGCCGGCGATGAACGGCGCGTGCTTCTGGCAGTGCGGACAGGTCGCGCTGAAGAAGTCGAGCAGCGCGATGCGCCCGCGCAAGGACGACAGGCGCAGCTTGGTCCCCTTGACGGTTTCCATCTCGAAATCGGGGACGCCGGTTTGCGCGCCGCCCACGTCGTCAGCGCGCGGCAGTTGCGCGACCACGTCGGCGGGCGGCGCGCTCAACTTGGCGGCGCGAACGCTACGGACGAAACCCGGCACAACAGCGGCCAGCAGCAGCAGGCAGAGCAGCGCGGCGGCAAACATGGCTTTCGGTGAACGGAACATGTGGCGGAAAACTCCTTCAATTTCTCTGGAAGATGCGTCAGTCGGTCGGCGCGGCGGCGGAGAGAGCGTCTTTGATCACTTGTTCGAGTTCGGTGGACGTTGAAGTGTCGTAGCCGACGAACCGCTTGGCGAGTCGTCCTGTGCGGTCAAAGATGTAAGTCTGCGGGATGGCGCTCGTGTCAGAAAAGTACAACTCGGACATCGCCTGATCCGGGTAGCCGAGCGGGTATTGGATACCGTACTGCTCGACGAAACCGGCGACCTTCGGGCGGTCTTCGTCACCGCCGACGTTGATGCCGACAACCTGTAAGCCCTGCGCGCCGTAGCGGCGTTGCAACGCGATGAGATGCGGCGTCTGCTCGCGGCACGGGGGGCAATAGGTGGCCCAGAAGTCGAGCACCAGCACTTGGCCGCGATAATCGGCCGGACGCGCGCGCCGCCCGTCAAGCATCGTCCAGCCAACTTGCGACGTGGTCGCGCTTTGCGGCACAGGCACGCCGGTGTCCGAGCCGCGCGACGGCACGACCGGAATTGGCGGCATCGGCAGCGCCGTCTGTGGCGGCGTCGTTCCTGTAGGTGTTTTAGCAGCAGCCTGCTTTGCCGATTCCGGGATCGGCCGCGTCCGGCTACACGCCGCGCCGAGCGCCAGCGTCACGCACGCGACGAGGCACATCCGCGCTAGAGAAAAACGACGACACCGGAGTGCGCTTTGATGAGAGTGATGCGGCATTTGATTCGCGAAACTCCACGGATGGGAAACTCAGGCATTTTACACGAAGCGTGAAGTGAAGACGAAGCCCTTAAAACCAGAACCAAATTAGTCCTGACAAAATTTGGACGCATGGAAGAAAAGATGATCCACAAATTTACGCGAAACGATGCGACAACCCGCGAAGAATGTCGTGCCACCTCGTTGGTGCGGTTTTGTGTCATCCAGCCGCCGGGCAAAATGCTCCGGACGTTAGAGTCGTTCGTCTGATGTCTGCGTCTCGCGCTGTTGGACGCCCCCTTCTGAAGGCGGGGCTTCGTCGGACGGCACGGCGTAGTTTTCATCTACCCAGTTGCCAAAGTCGATGAGCTTGCAGCGTTCTGAGCAGAACGGGCGGTATGGATTGTCTTTCTGGGTGGTTGGCCGGTCACAGTTCGGACATTTCATAAAGCATGAAGGAAAAGGGGAGAGCTACAGGGACCAGCCGCAGTTTGAACTTTCGTTCAGTTCTGTGTGCCTCTGAACCTTTCCTCGCTTCCTTGTTCCCCCTCGGTTTAGGTCTCAAGCGCCGGCCACTACTACTGCCGCGGCGGCGTGTGGTGGGTGCTTGATTAAGATTTTGCGGTCAACGAAATCGATCATACCGGCGCGGCGCATGTCGTTCAAGCGGACGGTGATGCTTTCGCGAGTCGAGCCGACGATGGAAGCGATTTCGCGGTGCGGTAAGGCGAGGTCGATCAACACGCCGTCGTCCGCGCACCGGCCGTACCTTTCTGAAAGCTCGGCGAGCAACTTTTCGAGTCGCGCCGGGATGGCGTCGAGCGCGAAGTCGGCGAGGCGGCGTTCGGCACGGGAGAGTCGTTGACCGAGCAGGCGGAAAGTGTAATCATAAAGCTCGCTACTTTCGGCCATCAGTTGACGAAATTTCTCGACCGGAATTCGTAGCAGGCGTGCATTTTCATATGCCACCGCAGACATTTGCCGCGCCCCGGAAGCATAGAGCGCGAATTCGCCGAACAGTGATCCGGTCGGCAGAATGTCGATCACCGCTTCGCGACCCGTCCCCGGCTCGAGGCAGCATAGTTTGATGCGTCCGCGGGCGATCAGGTAGAGAGCGTCCGGCGTGTCGCCGGCCCGGTAGATGAAGCGCCGGCGGCGCACGTCCACGGCAAATGAGACGGAGGCGAACTCTCGGATCAGCGAGTCGGAAAGCGCCGCGCTCAATTCGGTGTGGCGGAGCAAGTTGGCGCGGTCGGGCGCGTTCAGATCGCAGGCTCTTCGGTGTGCCATGATGATGGGGGAATCCTCTAGCTCGTGTGGTCTGGGATAAGTTGTAATGTTAAGTCCGCGGCTGTAATAGCCTCGTCCGCAGGTAAGTTGTGAAACCGGTAGAAAATTACACGCGCAAGGATTGACGGCGACGTGGGCGTTTCGGCTTTGAATTTTCGAGCGCGTCCGGGTGTGGAGCCAGAAGAAGCAAGGCGAAACTATAACCGGACTCGGACAAACGGCAACCGTCCTTGTTGATTCGGCACTCTAACATGAAGAATTAGCACGCGCAAGATATGTTTTTGGCCGCGAGTGAAATGAGCAAGTAGGGCGATTATGTTAAGCAAATTTAAGATCCTGTTGGTTGATGACGACCCAGACAAGCGCCAGTTGCTGCGCTTCGCGTTGGAAGATCTGGCTGGCTTCTCGGTGCTGACGGCCAACGACGGCGTCGAAGGCTTGGCGGCGGTTAAGTCGCAGCAGATCGACCTCGTCATCACCGATGTGATGATGCCGCGGATGGACGGCTTCGAACTGGCGCGTTGCATTCGCGCCAATCCGCAGACCCGCTTCATCCCGATCATCATCCAGACCGCCGCGCGCGGCACTGCCCACGACTTGCGGCAGGGCGCGGAGGCCGGCGCTCTCGGCTACATCACTGATCCGACCGATCTCGATCTGCTAATAGCGCGCGCACACACGCTGCTCGACTTCAAAAACTACCTCGACTCGTGCGAAGAGGCGGCGTTTATCGATCACCTGACGGGGCTAGCGAACCGCCGCCGCTTCGAGCGCCAGTTGGCACGTGAAGCGTCGCGCACGCAGCGCTACGGCCGCCCGTTCTGCCTGCTGCTTGTCGATGTCGATCTCTTCAAAGACATCAACGACACATACGGGCACGAGGTGGGAGACGAGGCGCTCAGACAGTTGGGGAGCACGTTGCAAGTCGGGACGCGAGGCATCGACACTGCGGCGCGCATCGGCGGCGACGAGTTCGCCGTGATTCTGACCGAGACGGACTATGCCTTCGGCCTCGAAGTCGCTGAACGCCTGCGCCTCGCGATCAAACAGATCAGAGTGCCGGACGGCGGCGGGGCGCTAACGGCGAGTCTGGGCTTGGCTGAATTTTCCCACGCGCTGCTGGACGGCCGCGAACTGGTGGCCGCCGCCGACGCCGCCCTCTATGAGGCAAAACGACAAGGGCGCGACCGCGTCGTCGGACACACACCCGCCGCGCCTGAGGAGGCGAACTCGTCTCCGGCGCGCGGCGTATCAACAAGGCAGGGACGCGGATGGGATGAGGGCGGTGGGCGGTGGGATGATAGAAGAGAAGGCAGCAGGGAGTAAGCAGCCAGAGCGGTTCTTATTTCTATTTACTGCCTGCTGCCTTCTACCTGTTCCTCATTCTTTTCGAGGAGGTTTCATGGCTGATTATCGAGATCGGTTGGAAGAGTGGCGCGAGACGGCGCGGCGCAAGGCGCGCGAGCTTGACGACAAGTACAAAATCAAGGATCGCGTCGAGGAGAGCGCGCGGGCGGCGCAGGAGGCGGCGAAGCGCGGCGCGTCGCGGGTCTTGAGCGAAGCGGAGCGAGCGCGCGCCGAGGCCGAGCGCCTGAGCGAAGAGTTTGAGGTGGGCGAGCGCACCGGCGAAGTGCGCGAGCAGGCGCACTATGCGGCGGCCGAGGCCGCGCGTTCGGCACGCGACGCGGGCGAGCGTTTGCGCGATGCCGGGCGCACCGCTGGCGAGCGAGCAGGCGAGGTTTTCGGCGAAGCGAAAACTTACTACCGCCGCGCCGCGCGAGCTTACGATGTCAGTTCGCGCGCGACGCGGGCGACTTCCGCCGCCGGTATTGGTCTCTTCAAAGTTTATGATTGGGCGCGGACGAATCCGAAGCAGGCCGTAATGGTTTCGCTCTCGGTGGCGGCGGGCGTGCAGTTGGGCGCGTCTTTCCCGCGGCTCGACGCCGTGCTGCTCGGCGCGCACCCGCACTGGTTCACGCACTCGGCCCTACCCGTTTGGGCGATGCGGCGCGCGGGTGTGAAGTTCGACAGTTATTTGCGCGAACGTGAAGAGTTGATCGGGCGCGGCGAGTTAACCGAAGCCGAGCGCAAGCGCGCGGCGTTTGAGCGCAACATCGTCCGCTACGTCGGCGCGCCGCTTTTGGGCGCGTTCAGTTGCGCGGCGGGCGTCGCCATCTGCGCGCAAATCTTTCAACCGGGCCGCATCGTCGGCGCGCCCATCAGTTGGCTGCTTGGCGGCAACCCGGTGCTCGACGGCATCTGGCTCTTCGCCAACGGAGTGATCTGCATCCAGCAGGGCTACAAGTTTTTCATGATCGCCCTCAGGGACCAGCAGGACGCGCAGCGCATCGTGCGCGAACTGAAAGGGCTATTGCCTACCGCTTCGGCGACCGCCTGAGCATAGCAACAGAACATACACTTTAAGAAAGTTAAAGGCGGGTTGGCCGGGCGGGCCAATCTGCCTTTCGCTTTGTTGCCCGGTGCAATGTCGACAAATCGAAACACGCGAGAGTAACGGAGTTGCAGGGGCTGTGGCTTGATGTAGTTCGATTTTAGGTGATCGTGATCGGGAACAACTCGAAGGAGAGGAGAAAGACGATGAGCGTGAGCAAGGCAGCGAGGAGCCGCGTAGCGCCGAGGGGCTGCGCTTCGTCCATCGCCGGCGGGTGGCGCACGCGGAGCATGATGAATAGAAGGATCGCGTAGAGAAAGCCGCTTGGCGTGTGATGACGGGTCCAGCCGAGGACGGCGCTGGCGGCCATCACGGCGAACGCCGCGCGTCCTGCCCACCAATGTACGCGCGGACCCAAGACAGCGAAAACGGCATGTCCTCCGTCGAGTTGTCCGACTGGTAGCAAGTTCAGACTCGTTACCAGCAGCCCGATCCACGCGGCCATGAACAGAGGGCTGATCGCTGCCGTCTCGATCGGCACGCCGAGCGCGCCGGCCAGCAGACGCAACAGCGGTTGCTCGTGAAAGATGATGCTGCCGGCCGCGACTGACGACGGTCCAGGCTGCGCCCACAGCACGGCGGCGATGGCGATGGGGACGATGACGATGAAGCCGGCGAGCGGCCCGGCGACGCCAATGTCGAAGAGTGCGCGGCGGTTCGGGATCGGCGACTTGATTTTGATGAATGCGCCGAACGTGCCGGCGAGAAAAAGCGGCGGGGCGGGCAGGAAGAAGGGCAGTGTCGCGTCCACGCCGTAGCGGCGGCAGGCGATGTAGTGGCCGGCCTCATGCGCTAAAAGAATCGACAGCAGCGCGACCGCGAACGTCATGCCTTGTGCCAGCAAATCGGGACGCGCGGCGGCATGTTTAATAAGCGCCCAGACTGCGGAGAGATAAACGGCCGGAAGGTAGGAAAGGTAATCGATCCACTCGACAGGCGGGGCGATCTCCGGCTCGCTGAGTTGGCTGAAGTCAGCGGAGAGCATGACGCCCGAGAGCGTCGCCGTTAGAAAAGTCAGCAGGAACAGTCCCGCGTGTCGCCCCCACGCGCGCGCGGTCGGTCGCTTAGAAACCGCGCCGGGTGGCAGGTGTCGAGTGACGGATGCATGAGCCGGAAATGGTAAAAGCGAAGCGGCTCTTCCGCGCGCTCCGCTTGGCTGGTGGTTGGCTGACGCCCCCTCTGCGATCTGCTCGTCACTCGTCACTTGTCACTCGTCACCGTTCTTAAAATTCCGGCAGCCGCGGTGCGGCTTCGGGCGCGGCGGTGTCGTGCAGATCGGAGTTGTCGTCTTCGGCCTCAAAGCCGTGGGCTTGAAGTTCCTTGCCGGGCTTGAAGCGGATGGTCATGCCCGAAGGGATGGCGACTTCTTCGCCGGTGCGCGGGTTGCGCCCCACGCCGCGCTTACGCGGCTTGACGACGAAGACGCCGAAGCCGCGCAGTTCAATGCGCTCGCCGCGCGCCAGCGCCTCTTTCATCGAATGAAAGAGGGCATCCACGGCCTGCTCGGCCTTCATCTTCGGGACGCCCGTGCGATCCGCGACGCGGTTGACGATGTCGAGTTTGATCACGCTGCTCCTGTTGCCTCCATCTCACAAAACGCGCCCTCGAAAATGTTCAAGCAAGCGTTCAGCGTTCAGCTATCAGCCAGTCACCTGCGGTGCGGCTCGTTCATCTTCGCGCTTCGTGTCTGGGGGCGCCGCGCGAGTTATCTTGTTTTCGCTGAAAGCTGAAAGCCGATGGCTGAACGCTTACAATGTTAAAGCCTAGTCAGCAAGCGCGTTACCCATTACCTGAGCCGATAATAGAGACGCGCCGCAAAGCCTGTCAAGGATGAGCCGTGGCGAGCCTCCGAGTCCTCGCGTTGACAAAGCGCGCGGCGGGCGGCTAACCTCGATTTTCGCTTCCCCGATGCATTAACTAGTGAAGAATTAAGAGCTTATGTTCAGACGTAAAAGCCGCAGCCCGGCCTTCGGCGACATCTCCTCCGCTGACGATCGCGGCATCGAAGTGCAACACCTTGACCTCGAATCGCGGCGCCACTTCTGGGCTGAGTCGCGCTTGCTGGCGCGCGATCTGGTCTTCGCCCTGATGGTTGCCGCCCTCTTCATCGTCTTTGTCGTTCAGCCGGTCAAGGTCGAAGGCACGTCAATGCTGCCGCGCCTGCATGACGGCGAGCGTATCTTCGTCAACAAACTCGTTTACTATCACTGGCCGAAGCTGGAGCGCGGCGACATCGTCGTCTTCTGGTTCCCGGACGACCCAGACAAGAGTTATATCAAGCGCGTCATCGGTTTGCCCGGCGAGTTAGTTGACGTGCGCGAAGGCCGCATCCGCGTCAACGGGCAGGAGTTGAACGAGCCGTATCTCGATCCGCAGTTGAACCTCGCGCGCCTCAACCACCCGCCCACCGTCGTTAAGCCGCATTATTATTTTGTGATGGGCGACAACCGCGATCATTCGAGTGACTCGCGCTTCTGGGGATTGGTTCCTGAAAAATATATCTATGGCAAGGCGCTGCTGCGCTACTGGCCGCTCTCCGAGGCCAACATCATCTCGCATGAGACGGATTACGCGCTGACCGCGCCCGACCCCAACGCACCCGTCCCCAACTCCGTCGAGACGGAGGAAGAACCTTAAAGGCAGTGAGCAGTAGGCAGTAAGCAGTTAAAAACAAATTGCTTCGCTTGCTCGCTGTTCACTGCTCACTGCCTACTGCTCACTGCTCATTAAACGATGATCGACTGGTTGAGGCCGCTACTCTTGATGTTTTACGCGCCGGCGCGCGGGTTGGGCGAAGCGCGCGAGGGCGTGTCGTTGCGCGGTGCCGCGTTGCTGGCCTTGTTAATGCTCGGCGGGTTGTTGTTGTTTACGCAGTGGCCCTACTTCGGCTCCTCGTTCGCTCCGTGGAATGCCTTCGTGGCCGTCAGGATGCTAATTAGTTCGGCCGGCTTACTGCTCTTTCTGGCGTTGGTGTTTGTGCCCCTGCTGATTGTTTTCGCCAACCTGTTCGACCGGCGCGCGAGCGTCGGGCTGGCGTTGCGGCAGGAGTACCCAGCGGTGGCAACGGCCATCAGCTACGCACTGGCGGCGGCTGTGGTAGTGGGTTTCGTGGCGGTCGCGGCGGCACGTTACAGCGGCGTTGAAGCTTGGTTTCAGCACGGGTCCCGGCAATTCTTTGAATTGGGGATCGCGCAAAATCAGGTGTCCCCGGAAGTGGCGACGCTACTCATGGAGCAGTCGGAGTTGACGGGAAGTTTGATGCTGATGCTGTCGGCGATGCTGCCACCGTTTGCGCTCTGGGCGGTGGCTGCGGCGCGCGAGGCGTTGCGTCTGACATGGGGGCGGGCGGTGGTGGTCGTCGTTGCGAGCGGCGTACTAACGATTACCATCTCGCCGATCATCTCTTTCCTCAGCGCACTCCTCGCCTCGCCGTTCCTGCTCGTCCTCCTCGTCCTGTTTCTGCGCGGCTACCTCAATGAGTTGGCGGGTCACCAGCGCGCCCGCGCCGCCTTCAAGCAGAACCTTGAAGCGGCGACTCTCAACCCGGCCGACTCTTCGGCGCATTACAACCTCGGCCTGCTCTACCTGCAACGTAAGGAAGTGAACGAGGCGCGCGACCGCTTCCGCCGCGCCATCGAGATCGACGCCGACGAGATCGACGCCCATTACCAACTTGGCCGCATCAGCCGCGAGCAGGGGCGTGACGCCGACGCCATCAAGCACTTCGAGCAAGTGGTCGAGCGCGACGACCGTCACGCGCAGCACGAAGTATGGCGCGAGATCGGTGCCACCTACCTCGCCGCCGGCCAATTCGCCGACGCCCGCGACGCGCTCGCACGCTTCCTCGACCGCCGCGAGAACGATCCCGAAGGCTTGTATCTGATGGGGCGCTCTCTGGCCGGCCTGCATTTGCCCGGCGACGCCGCCGCCGCGATGCGTGCCTGCATCGAAGCCGTCAAGACCGCGCCCGCTTATAAATACCGCGCCGAGAAACGCTGGCTCAACGAAGCGCAGCAGTTTTTGCGCTCACAGGCGTGATCGGTCACGCCTGATTTAGTTCACAATGGCGGACATCAACATTAAACCGGCGCTACTCGCGCTGGAGGACGGCCGCACGTTTCGCGGGCGCGCATGGGGCGCGGAGGGCGAAGTGTGCGGCGAGATGGTCTTTAACACGTCGATGTCGGGCTATCAGGAAGTCCTCACCGATCCGTCCTACGCGGGGCAGATCGTGTGCATGACCTATCCGCTCATCGGCAACTACGGCGTAAACGAACAAGACGCGGAGTCGGCCCGGCCATGGGTCGAAGGTTTCGTGGTGCGCGAAGCGAGCCGGACGGCGTCAAACTGGCGAGCCGAGGAGACGCTCGATGCGTACCTCAAGCGTTGGCGCGTCGTCGCTATCGATCACATCGATACGCGCTCTCTGGTGCGGCACATCCGGGATCGGGGCGCGATGCGGGCGTGTCTCTCAAGCGTCGATCTGGACGCGGAGAGTTTGATCGCGAAAGCGCGGGCGGCGGAGCGGATGGAAAATCGGGAACTGGCGAGCGTCGTCACGACCGCGCAGGCCTACGAAGTACCGGCGGAAGGCGCGGAGCGTTTTCACGTCGTCTGCTATGACTTCGGCGTTAAGATGACTTCCCTGCGCGAGTTCGCGCGGCTGGGCTGCCGCGTGACGGTAGTGCCCGCCGCGACGCCGGCGGCGAGCGCTCTGGCTTTGCAACCCGACGGCATCTTCCTCTCGAACGGACCGGGCGATCCGGCGTCGATGACGCAGGTGGTGGAAGAGATTCGCCGCGTCGCCGAATCCGGCGTCCCGATCTTCGGCATTTGCTTCGGCCATCAACTGCTGGGTCGCGCTTTCGGCGGCCAGACCTATAAGCTCCGCTTCGGCCACCGTGGCGGCAACCAGCCGGTACGAGACAATTTGACCGGCGCGATTGAGATCACCTCGCACAATCACGGCTTCGCGGTCCGGGCCGAGAGTTTGCCGCCCGAGATGGAAGTCACGCACGTCAACCTCAATGATGACTGCGTCGAAGGCATGAGCCACCGGCTCTTGCCGATCATCTCCGTCCAATATCACCCGGAAGCCGCGCCGGGCCCGCACGACGCCGCCCACCACTTCCTCCGCTTCATCGAACTGATGGAAAAAGCCGGTGCCGGAAGTTAGAGGAAACGTGTACAGGCCAGTGCCGCTTACAGCGCGTGCGGGCTTGCTTGTGTGGCCGGAGCCGCGCCAGTGAAATTCAAGTTACGAAATGACATGAAAATAAAAACCTCTTCGCGTCGTTTCGTGTCATTTCGTGGATAAATTTTTAACTCCTTCAGTTG
>JACCRA010000046.1 GCA_013813825.1 Pyrinomonadaceae bacterium
GGCGTCGTGATCGCCGCCGCGTTGTAGCGCCCTAGCAGTAGGGTGACGAACGCGGCATCGAGCAGCGAGTCGTCGTAGGTCGTGCGGAATTCGGGACGCAGCATAAACTGGCGTGCGAACGCCGCCCGCTTCCGTGCGACCTCGTCCCCCGTCTGCCCCGTGACGCCGCGCAGGTCGGGGATAATCTCGTCGTAATTGGGGCGGCGGTTGAACGCGACGCGGTAGAACAAATAGACGAAGTAGCCTTTCAACTGGAACTCTTCCGAGCGGAAGAACGACGACGAGACGTGGATGCGATCACAGGTCGGGTTGTTGTTCACGTCCGGGCAGTTACTCAAGACGTTGAGCCATGCATCGAGGCCGGACTGCTCCGGCTCGCGCGAGAGGAAATCGAGATACTGTTGCCGCACGAAGAAGGGTGAGCCAAAGATGGGATTCGGTACGAGGACAGTTGTCTCGTCGCTGTTGATCGTCAGCGTCGCCGTGCTGTTTGCGCCGAGCGTGGCGCCAGATGGATTGCTCAATTTCAGCCGCACCGTTTCGGGCGGCTCGAGGTGCGCGTCGTTGATCAGCGGGACGGTGAAAGACGCTTCGGCCTGCCCGGCGGCGAAACTGAGCGTATCAATTGAGGTGGCGTAATCGCAGCGGGCGTAAGCCGCGCCCGGCGAGGTGACGCTGATGGCGTCGCAACGGACGGCGGCCGGATCGTCGATGGTCGAGTATTCGACGGTCGCCGCCGCTGAAACATTGCCGCCGCGCATGACGGTGATCGTCGCGCGCTCAAGAGTTTCGTCCGCCTGAAAAGTCGCCGCGCTAAATTGGATCGTGTTCGCCGGCGGCAAGGAGGCCACGGCCTGCCAGTCAGGGAACCAGTCAACCGCGGAATTATTCGTCAGTCGCACGGGAGCGCTGCCACCGCCGGCAGAGTTGGTGACGAACAACTCGACCTGCTCGGTGGCGGGGTCGGCGCTGGCATAGACGATCTTCGTGCCGTCGGGCGACCACGCGGGGAAAGCATCGGATGTGTTGGCGCTGGTCAACCGCGTGCGATTACTGCCATCGGCGTTCATCAGAAAAAGGTCTGTGTCCTCGGAGTCCGGCGCGACGGCGCTCGTGAACACGAGCCTCGCGCCGTCGGGCGACCACGCCGGGAGCGCGTCGCCGACTGAGTTGTTCGTCAGCCGCGTCCGGTTCGTGCCGTTGGCGTTCATCACGTAAATCTCGTAGCCGTTGGGATCGAAAATGATCCGCGGCGCGACGGTGAAGGCGATCCGCGTGCCGTCGGGCGACCACGCGGGCGTGGCTTCGGGGACGGTGTTGTTCGTCAGACGTGTCTCCGGCCCCGTGCCGTCGGCGTTGATCACGTAAATTTCATAGCTCTCGAAATCCATCAAGCTGCCGCTGATAAAAACGAGCCGCGTGCCATCAGGGGACCAACAGGGAAAACCGTTGTCCCGCCCGTTATTCGTCAGACGCTTTTGGTTCGTGCCGTCGGCGTTCATCAGGTAGAGGTCGAACTTGTTGGACTCGCGCCGGCTAATGAAAGCGATACGCGCGCCATCGGGGGACCAACGCGGTTGTCCGTCGTAGGCCGGGTGATAGGTGAGGCGCGTCTGATTCGCGCCGTCAGCGTCCATCGCGTAAATCTCCTGATTGTCGTCGCGCTCCGAGGCGAAGACGATCTTGCCGTTTGCGCCGGGCACGGCTGCCACTGCCGCCGCTGACGTAGCGAGCGGCGCGATGGCCGGGAGCGGCGCGAAGCTAGACCAGTTGATCGCTTTCACCGGCGCGGAGGCGGGTCGCGAAGGCGCGCCTGAGTTTGCATGCACCGGCTCGACGATGGCGCTCGGATGCGCGAACAGGAAATAACTCGGCAGGCCGACGAACGCGACCATCGCCGCGAGGGTGACAAAACTCATAGCTTTGTTCATGGCTCAACTCCTGAAGTAACCACTGCGGCCGGCGCGCACGGCCTCATGCTTGCCTGTGACAGCGACCTTGCGGCCGCATTGATTGAATCGATAGTCGGTCAGAGCTGCCGCCCTGCCGGGAGCGTCGGCATCTCGACCCGCGCTCCCGGCACAACGCGCCGTGCTCCTGTCTTCATGTTGCATTTCCCTCATGGCGCGAGAGTCGTGACGACTCCCGCGTGATCCGACGGCCAGAGGCCGGAAGGTGTGCGCTCGGCTTGATCGACGCCGACGATCTTGGCACGGACGACGCGCGAGGTGGGGCGGGCGAGCACATGGTCGATGCGTCCCTCCAGTATCGAAAGAGGGTCAGGGTTGAGCAGATTCTCCGCGTTGCAGCAGGTCACGCCGGGGTCGGAAGGATTCGCCAGCGCCCACGTGTCCACGAACCCGTTTTGGAGTAGGTTGGCGTAAGCCAAAAACGGTCCGGTCTCGGTCGGGCCGGAATTGAGATCGCCGACGAGGACGACCGGCAAATCCGTGTTGGCCGGGCCGCTCAACAGCTCGAACGACTGTGAAAAGCGGAGACCGGCGTTGAACGACTCTAGATGTGTGTTGATGAACCGGAAACTCCGCTTGTTGTTCATCGTCACGTCCACCGAGACCCACCCCCGCGTCAGAGTTACATTCACACCCGGCACAACCGTCGGGAGGCTGAAGGTGGTGACGTAATTCGCCGCTTGGGGGTTAGTGAGGACGAGCTTATGGGGAGGGAGGCCCGCTTTGGCGAGGATCACGTCCCGCAAAGTCACCCGGAGATCGTAAAAAAATGCGCTCGGCACCTCGGCGTCGAATTCGTTCTGCGCCACCACCACGGAGTATTCAAGCCCGAGGGCGGCAAGCTCGCTTTGCAAACTTTGCAGGAAGTCGTAGAGAGGGATCGTCGCTGGAGTCAAGGGACCGTCAAGGACGCCGAGTTCTCCGCGCCGCCAGAGAGCCACCTCTTGCAGCCCGATCAGCTCCGGGTCCGCGTCCTCGATCTCTCTGGCAAGTTGCCGCGCCCGCGCCGGAAAGTCCGTGGCCTGAACCCGCATGAAGGCAGCCGCGGCATTGCCGAGGAGACCATTCTCTCCGTTAATTGAGGTTGAGTTTATCACCGGCGTCAGATCGGCACCCAAATAGAGATTGCGCGTCATTACCTTGATCGGCTTTCCGGCGGCCCGTGCCGGGTGGGGCAGGGCCGCAGCTATCGTCGAGGATGGCGTCGTGTTGCCAATGGCGACTGCGTTTGGTAGCGACGGCGAAACATTGCGGTGGTGAGCCGCCAAGCTAAACGCCGGAGACATCGCGAGTGTCAGGCAGAGAACGACGGTGCGTGTCAGGAATTGTTTGAGCATGATTCTTCTCCTTATCGTGAAACCGCTATGGTTAAGCGACCACTGCTGTAGTCGCGCGCTTGAATTAGCGACGTGGTTGCGGTGGCAGTTGAATACGAATGCCCTTTAAGATTTCATGCGCGACGCGCCCTGCGGCGAGCGTTGCGCGGGCGACGCCCGCCCGATCAATGGAGCCGCCTTTGCCTCTTAATTGCGTCACATCTTCGTAAGCGATGACGACGGCCGAGCCGATGTGCCCGGTGTCCGTGCGGATGACGACGAAGCTTTCCGCGCCGCTCCGGTCGATGAAACCTTTCAAACTGGTCCCGTCAGTCAGCCGGACGCGGACGCGCGCTTTCAGGCCGCTGCCGATCCGCAGGACCTTCGCTTTGACTTCCTCGGCCGTCAGAGTCAGCGACATGACTCGCGCCGTTGAGCGTCCCACCGCCGTGGATGCCGCGACAAGCTGGATGGCGACGAGCGCTGTAATGAGACTTCGCTTGAGCATGATTCTCAACTTCCGACGAAACGCGGCCAGTTCGCTGCTCACCGACGCGGGAAAATCTCGAAATTACGGAAGGCGAGTCCGACGACGACGGCGGCGGCCCCGACGCCGATGCCGACGCCGATGCCGATCTTGGCGGCGCGCGACAGACCCCGCCCTTTCACTTCTTTGACTTCGGTGTAGGCCAGCTTCGTCGTCTGTTTGGTCTTCGCGTCCGTCAGCACGAACGACTCTTCGCCGGCCTCGCTGATATAGCCTTTGAGCTTCGTGCCGTCCATCAATTTCACGTTGACGCGCGCACGCTCGCCTGTACCGCGCTTGATCACTCTGGCTTTGATTTCTTCGACGGGCGGCGGGCCGTCGCCACGAGCCGCGACGGGCGTGCAGAGCAAAGTAACGATCAGCGCGAGCGAAAAAATTTTGGTCAGCAT
>JACCRA010000075.1 GCA_013813825.1 Pyrinomonadaceae bacterium
AAAAATTCCGGGCAGTTCGGACGAGCGCGCTCCTTTTCTTCCATTCTACTTTCAGGCTACTCTCGCCACACAACATCATTTACCAATTCTGATCGATGACAGCTTATCTGCTTAAAGCTCTGCTCCTTTTCGTTTCGGCGTTCGCGGCCGGGGCGGTCAACTCGATTGCCGGCGGCGGAACGCTGCTCACTTTTCCGGCTCTGCTGTGGGCCGGGTTCGATCCGAAGCTCGCCAATGCGACCAGCACCGTCGCTCTCTGGCCGGGGTTGATGGGGGGCTTGTGGGGCTACCGGAGAGAGATAACCGAGAGCCGCCAACTCTTGCTGCCGCTCGGCGCGGTCAGCGTGCTGGGCGGCGCGGCCGGCGCGGCACTCTTGATCCTGACGCCCTCACTCACTTTCGCCCGGCTGGTTCCCTTCCTGATTCTCTTCGCGACTTTTCTTTTCATGGCGCAGGAGACGATCACCCGTTACCTGCGGCCAACCGGAGCAGCGACCGCCGCACCGGCCAGCAACAGCGGCGGGGCATGGTGGTGGGCAGGCATCCTCTGCTTTCAGTTCATCGCCTCGATTTACGGTGGCTACTTCGGCGCGGGCAACGGCATTTTGATGCTGGCGGCGCTCGGCTTAATTGGTATCAGCGACATTCATCGCGCTAACGGGATCAAGATTTTTCTCGCCATCTGCCTCAACAGCGCCGCCGTGCTCGGATTCGCGCTGACGGGCTTGGTGCGCTGGCCGGAAGCGATCTTGATGGCCGTGGGCGCGATCTGCGGCGGCTATTTCGGGGCCAGCGCCGCTCGCCGCTTCGGCCGCACCGCTGTCCGCCGCGCTGTGATCGCCATCGGCTTGATCATCGGTGTCGTGATGCTGCTTAGGCTGTGGCTTTAGACGCCGGAGAATGATCGGCAACGGTCGGGCGAATACTGATCACGACGGATTTGGAGGCCGGCGTGTTGCTCTTTTCGGCGACGCTGCCGATGGGGACCAAGACGTTGGCCTCGGGAAAGTAGGTGGCCGCGCAGCCGCGCGGGATGCTGAACGGGACGACGATGAAACACCGCGCCGTCCGCTCTTCGCCCTCGAAGTGGCTGACGAGATCGACCACTTGTTGCTCTTTCAACCCGGCCTCGCGCACGTCTTCAGGATTGAGAAAGACGACGCGCCGCTCATTGTAAACGCCGCGATAACGATCATCCAAACCGTAGATCGTCGTGTTGAATTGATCGTGGCTGCGGATCGTCATCATTAAGAATTGGCCGGGAACCAATTCGTGCCGGGGCAGACCGTGGACGGTGAAGCGCGCCTTGCCGGTCGCGGTTTTGAAATCACGCTGGCGGGCGAGATTCGGCAGGTAAAAGCCGCCCGGCTCGCGCACGCGCCGGTTGTAATCTTCAAAGCCGGGCAGCGTGCGCGCGACGTGCTCGCGAATCCGGTCATAGTCTTGCGCGAGGCCGGGCCAGTCAATGCCGCTCTGTGCGCCAAGCGTCGCCCGCGCCAGCGACGCGACGATGTGGACTTCGCTTCGCAACTCAGTTGCGGCTGGCTCCAGATCGCCGCGCGAAGCCTGCACTACGCCCATCGAGTTTTCGCAACTGACGAACTGCTCCGCGCCGGCCTGCACGTCGCGCTCGGTGCGTCCGAGGCAGGGCAAGATTAATGCCTGCTCGCCCGTGACGAGGTGCGCGCGATTCAGCTTGGTCGAGACGTGTGCTGTCAATTGGCAACGCGAGAGCGCGGCGGCCGTGTACTCGGTATCGGGCGTCGCGGAGAGAAAGTTGCCGCCCAGAGCGAAAAAGACTTTCGCTTGTCCGCCGCGCATCGCCTTGATCGCTTCGACCGTGTCGAAGCCGTGATGGCGCGGCGGCTCGAAACGGAACTCGCACGCGAGCGCGTCGAGAAAAGCGTCGGTCGGCCGCTCCCAAATGCCCATCGTGCGGTCGCCCTGTACGTTGCTATGACCGCGCACCGGACACGCGCCCGCGCCCGGCTTCCCGATCTGGCCGCGCAGCAACAATATATTGACGATCTCCTGAATGTTCGCCACCGCGTTGCGGTGCTGCGTCAGTCCCATCGCCCAGCAAATAATCGTCCGCTCGGATTCGATCATTACACGCGCCGCCGCCCCCATCTGCTCGCGCGTGATGCCGCTCCCTTCAGTCAATTCGTCCCAATTAGTTTGACCGAGCGCCGCCGCGAATTCCGCGAAGCCGCTCGTGTATTCCGCGATGAACTCGTGATCGAGCACTTCGCCGGGGCGGCGGGCTTCCTCTTCGAGCATCTCTTTCATCACGCCCTTGAGGAGCGCCACGTCGCCGTTAATGCGGACTTGCAGGAAGAGATCGGTCAACAGCGTCCCGCTGCCTAACATGCCGAATACGTCCTGCGGATGTTTGAAAGCGATGAGGCCGGCTTCTGGCAGCGGGTTGATGTGGACGAGGCGGCAGCCGCGCCGCTTGGCGGCTTCGAGCGCTGTCAGCATTCGCGGGTGATTGGTCCCCGGATTCTGGCCGATCACGAAGATCGCGTCGGCGCGGGTGAAATCTTCGAGCGTGACTGTGCCTTTGCCGACGCCGATGGTTTCCGTTAAACCTGAACCGCTCGACTCGTGGCACATGTTGGAACAGTCAGGCAAGTTGTTGGTCCCATACTTCCTGACGAAAAGCTGATACAAAAACGCGGCCTCGTTGCTCGTCCGCCCCGACGTGTAGAAGATCGCTTCATCCGGTGACGTGAGACCCTTCAACTCGGACGCGAGCAGCGCGAAGGCGGCGTCCCAACTGAGCGGTTCGTAATGCT
>JACCRA010000084.1 GCA_013813825.1 Pyrinomonadaceae bacterium
GATTCGCTCGAGGACATCTTTTTGAAAGCGATGGAGAATTGATCGATGTTGCTCATAAGAGCGCGCGGGATTCGCGTTCAGTCATTCATTCGCGCCGGACGCGCTCCACGCCCGCGTCGAAAGTCACAATAAGCCATGGCCGTTTACGAACAAACTTTCAAGCCTTACGCGGGCGCGCTGACGCCGGAGTGGTCGCGCTTTCTGATCATTCCGCGCCACGCCTTGCGGCAGGTCTTTCAGTCGAAGCTGTTGATTGCCTTCTATGCGGCCTGCTTCATCTATCCACTGGTGGCGGCGATCTTGATCTACCTGCACCACAATTCGAGCGCCATCCAGATGCTTAGGATCGACGTGCGCGAGTTGCTGCCCATCGACGGCTCATTCTTTCAGTCGTTCGTCATGTCGCAAGGTTGGTTCGGCTTTTTCCTGACGGTGTTGGTCGGGCCGCCGCTCGTCTCGCGCGATCTGGCGAACAATGCGCTGCCGCTCTACCTCAGCCGGCCGTTCACGCGCGCCGAGTACGTCTTGGGGAAAATGAGCGTCGTTCTCATTCTGCTGTCGCTGATCACGTGGGTGCCGGGTCTTATCCTGTTTCTTTTTCAAGGCTACTTGGAAGGCGCGGGCTGGATCGGGCGCAACTGGTGGATCGCTTCGGGCATCTTCTTCGGCAGTTGGATTTGGATGCTGACGCTGGCGCTTTTGTCGCAGACGATCTCGGCGTGGGTTAAGTGGCGGGTCATCGCCAGCGCGGCGCTGCTCGGCATCTTCTTCATCCCGACAGTCTTCGGCGGCATGATCAACGCGCTCTTTCTGACGCGCCTCGGCAATTTGTTGAGCATCCCCGTCATGATTCATCACATCTGGCAGGGCCTGTTCGGGAGGTTCGTGCGAAAGACGGGCGAGGTCTCGTTCCACTCGGAATTCGAGCACATCGAGATCACGCTGCTTGAGCCGCCGCTGTGGGCGTCGTGGGCGGTGCTGGCGTTCGTCTGCGTGGCCTGCCTGCTGCTTTTGATGCGCCGCGTCCGCGCTTACGAGGTGGTTAAATGAGCGCCGCTGTCTTCGCCGCGCAGCACCCGCAGTCGCCGCCGCCGCAATTGATCGTCTTCGAGGACGTGTCGAAGTTTTACGGCGACATCCTCGGCGTCAATCGCGTCAACCTGAGCATCGCGCCGGGCATCACGAGCCTCGTTGGTCCCAACGGGGCGGGCAAGACGACGCTGATGAACTTGATGACCGGGCTGCTGCGGCCCACGCGCGGGCGGATCAGCGTCCTCGGCTCGACGCCCGACGAGCCGGAAGAGTTGTTCCGCAAGGTCGGCTACTGCACACAGTTCGACTCGTTCCCGCGCGGCATGACCGGGCGCGACTTTCTCAAATTTTATTTGACTGTCCACGGCTACCGCCGCGACGAGGCCGACGAGTTGACGGTGCAGGCGCTTGAACGAGTCTCGCTGACGGATGCGGCGGATCGCAAGGTGGCCGCCTACAGCAAAGGGATGCGGCAGCGCATCCGCCTCGCGCAGTCAATCGCGCACCGCCCGCAGGTGCTGATCCTCGATGAGCCTTTGAACGGACTCGATCCGATGGCGCGCGCCGAGACCATCCGCCTCTTCCGGCAACTCGCCGATGAGGGACTGTACCTGATTCTATCGAGCCACATTCTGCACGAAGTGGACATGATGTCCGACAGCGTGATCCTGTTGAATAACGGCTACGTCGTGGCTGAAGGCGAAGTCCACGGCGTGCGCGACGAGATCGAAGAGCACCCGATCCAGATTCTCGTCCGCTGCGACCGTCCCGCGCTGTTGGCCGCGCGCCTCTTTGAGCAGGAGTCCACGGTCGAGGCGCGTCTGCACGAAGATCGCCGCGGCCTCTTCGTCAAGACGCGACACCCCGACGCACTGTACCTGTTGTTGAATCGTGTCGTCGTTGAAGACGATCTCAAGATCGAATCCGTCGCTCCGGCCGACGATGATCTCAATGCGGTCTATCAATATCTGATACAGTGACGAGTTGACGAGTGGCAAGCTAAACTTCTTGCCCATCACTCGTCACTTTT
>JACCRA010000113.1 GCA_013813825.1 Pyrinomonadaceae bacterium
CTTCGCCGCTCGCTTGATCGATCACGACGCGGGCGCTCAAGCGCGCGGGCAACGTCTCGCCTGAGTGGCGGCGCAACTCGCACTCGACATCAAGCACTTGCCCGTCGGCGGCGAGTTGCGCGAGGAGCCGACTCCCGTTCGCGGCATCGGCGAACACTTCGCGGAAGAGGTTCGCGTCCGTCAGTTCGTCCGCGCTCGCGTAGCCGAGCATCGTCCAGAGCGCCGGGTTGATGGTCACGAGTTGCCCTTCGGTGGTCGAACGGTACAAACCGTCGAGCGCGCTTTCAAAGATTTGCCGGTGACGTTCTTCGGAATCTCTCAGCCGCTCGAATAGCTGCGCGTGAGCGAGCAGGTGTGCCGCTTGCGCCGCGAAGATCGTGACCAGTCGCTTGTCCTCCTCGACAAAGCCGCCATCCTTGTTCATCACTTCGAGCACGCCCAGCGTGCGGTCGCCGACTTGCAGCGGCACGGCCAGCATCGCCCGCACGCCGAGCATTTGCGCGGCGGTTTGACTGATCAACGGGTCGGCGGCAATTTCGTTGGTCAGGTACGGTTCGCCCGCCGCGAAGACCCACGCGGCGATGCTTTGCTCGTCCGGGTTGTCGAGATTCGAGCGCAACGAGCGCACGTGCTCGTCGCTCACGCCGCAAGCCGGGAGTTGCGCGGAGATGACATTTTCGCGTTCATCGTGCAGCAGGATAACGCACATCTCGGCGCCCAGCAGGCGGGCGATTTTTCCGGTCAGCAATTCGCAAATCCGCGACACTTCGGTGCCCGTGCCCATCATCAAAGAGATGTGATAGAGGCCGCTCAAACGCTCGATGTCGCGGCGCAGTTGTCTGGCCGCGTCGTTCAACCCAACCGCCAGTCGCCCGACTTCATCTTGACTCTGCGCCGCGACAAACTCGAACGACCCGCCGCCGCCGAGGCTGCGCGTTAATTGCTCCATCTGCCGCAAAGGTTTGATGACGAAGCGAAGCACGGACGCGGCGGTGAGCGTCGCCGCCAAACATAGCGACAGGAAAGCGATGCCGACAGTCGTTTGGAGTACCCCCCACTGTTCAGAATTTTCGATTGACTGACTCGCCCATGCATAAGTGACGAAGAGCAGCAGCGATCCAATTAACCATCCGGGCAGCAGCTTGACGAGCAAGCTGTGACGGACTCCGCGCCATCTCTGAAGAGGCGCGCCGCTTAACTTCGCGCGGGTCGGGCTGCGGCTTTCAAGTTCCTGAATGGCGCGGATGGCTTCCTCGCGCGTCGTGAAGATATTGGATTCTAAATCCACCGCCGCGCCGAGATAGCGCAGCACCGAGCGCGTCAAGCCGCTCGACGAATAACGCACGGTCGAGATGGCGTGACGGTCTTGCAGTTCCTTGATGCGCTCGCCGTAGTAGTCAACGATTTCAGGCAAAATTTCCGTGCCTTCATAGTTGACGACGGCATAAACACGCCGCCCCGCGTCAGCGACCGCCTCACGCACGAGCCGCGCCATCTCATCAACCTGCGCGTGGCTCTCAATGCGAAAGTCGGCGAAGTTGATGAACAAGATGTTCTGCTCGCGGTCGAGGATGAATCGCTCTTTCATCGGTGTTTGTCGTGTGGTTATGTGTCCGGCGAATCCTTCTCACCACAGAGGACACGGAGGGTGCAAAGGAAAATCAGAAAAAACAATTGATCCCAAATTTCAAATCTAAGATCGATGCTTTACCTCTGTGTCCTCCGTGTCCTCTGTGGTAAATATGGACCGAGTTTTACATGCACGTTTAATGAAGGGACGAACATTCAGATGAGAATCAAGATCGGCGATGTCGCCACCGTCACGAAGACGATTACCGACGCGGACATTCACACGTTCGCCAATCTGGTCGGCGACCGTAACAGCGTCCACATGGACGACGAATTCGCCGCGCAAACCCGCTTTGGTCGCCGCATCGCGCACGGCATGTTGAGCGGGTCGCTGATCTCCGCCGTCATCGGCGAACAGCTTCCCGGCCGTGGCGCGGTGTATCTCAGTCAATCGCTCAAATTCATCGCGCCCGTCTATCCCGGCGATACCATCACGGCGCGCGCCACGGTCGTGAAAATCAGGGAAGACAAACCCATCTTAACGCTTGAAACCGTGTGCGAAAAGCAGAGCGGCGAGACGGTCATCACCGGCGAGGCCGTCGTCTTGGTGGACGAGATTCAAACGTAAAGTTTTTCCAAAGCATCAGCGTAGCGCCGCGTCACGACGGCGCGTTTGACTTTCTGCGTCGGCGTGATTTCGTCCGCCTCAATCTGGAAGTCGTGTGCCAGAATGGCGAATTTTTTGACGGCCTCGGTCGTCGAAACTCGCTCGTTCACGCGAGCGACGAGGCCATTGACCAATTCAATAATTGATGGATGGTGCGTCAACCCGTCGAAGCTCTGAAACTCGATACCGTGCGCGCGGGCGTGGCTTTCTAGTTCGAGTTGGTTGAGCGTGATGAGCGCGACGAGATAGCTTTTATTGTCGCCATAAACAAAAGCGTGGCTGACGAGATGATGCTCCTTGAGCAGGTTTTCAATCAGCGCGGGCGCGACGTTCTTACCCGTCGAAGTGACGATGATCTCCTTCTTGCGCCCGGTGATTTTTAAGAAGCCGTCCACGTCCATCTGCCCTAAGTCGCCGGTCAGGAGCCAGTTGTCGCGGAACATCTCGGCGGTCTGGCCCGGCTCTTTGTAGTAGCCGGAGAACATCATCGCACTCCGCAGCATGATTTCGCCGTCGCCGGCAATCCGCACTTCACAGCCGGGCATCGGAGGACCAACCGTGCCGAATTTGTAATCGTCGGGGCGGTTGAAAGCGACGCACACATTCTCGGTCAACCCGTAGGCTTGAAGAATCGGCAGGCCGAGCGCGTCGAAAAATTCCGCCACCGCGTCGGGGAGCGGTGCGCCGCCCGATGTCGCCAGACGCAGACGCCCGCCGAAATAACTGTTCACTAGAGCCACTACCGGCCCGGCCTTTTCGTCATACTCCGCTTGTAAACTCGACGGCACGCGCGCTCTCGCTTGTCGCCGGCGGCTGATCGCTCCGCCGAGCCTGAGCACTTCGTCGAACTGCGCCTGCGTTTGCGGCGAAGCGGTTTCCAAGTCCGAAATAATTCGGGCGTGAACTTTCTCGAAGAAGCGCGGGAGGCTTGGGAAAACAGTCGGCTTCACTTCCGACATGTACTCCCACAAACGGCGCGCGTCGTCCACGAAATAGGCGGACGCGCCCGCGTACAGCCGGTGATAAAGACCGGAGATGCGCTCAGCGACGTGGCAGTAAGGGAGATACGAAAACATCACGTCTCGTTCGTCGAGCGGAATCACCCCGCGCAATGATTCGACGCTGTTGATGACGTAAGCGTGGCTGAGACACGCGCCCTTCGGCGTGCCCGTTGTGCCCGACGTATAGACCATGATGACCGTCTCATCCGCCGGGGCCTTCAACGCCTGTTCTTCCATTGCCGCGCGTACAGACTCGCGGTGTTCGCGTCCGAATTTCAAAAACTCACGATAGCTCATTACGCCCGGATGCAGCGCCGCCGCCACTTCGTCGAG